>JAAUPU010000220.1 GCA_012032975.1 Caldilineaceae bacterium
GCCTCGACCGGGTTTTCGTCCGCGCGGTAGATGTGGGAGGGATCCATGTCGATGCCAAAGGCCGGCGAACGGATGGCCGCCATAGCCTGGAGCGTCGTGGGCGTGTTGTAGATGCTGGCGCCCACGTGAGCCTTGACGCACAAGGTCACCCCATACCGTTCGGCCATGTCGGCGAGGCTGCCCAGTTCGTCGATAGTCTGAACCAGGCTCTCTTCGTCGCCCGTCTTGCCGCCTGGCCCACAATTGATGATGGGAATGCCGATCTCGACCGCGGCCTGCATGGCCGCTTCCATCTTGGTTGCATCGCGAGAGGGCTGTTCCATGGCGAGCAGTTCCAGTTCGTAAACGCTGGCCAACCGCTTGACTTCCGGCGCGATCTCGCGCCAGCGGTCCAGCACAAGGTGTTGGCTCATGCCGTCGATGGCCGACACCTCGATGCCATCATAGCCAGCCATGGCGATATATTTGAAGGCGGATTCCATGTCGTAGCCGCCAAAGAGTACGGAGTTTGCGCCCAGTTTCATCTTGTTCTCCATTCGGTTTTTGTCTTGTCGCGGGTGGTATCGAGACGGTCAATCTGGGAAACGCACGCCCAGCTTGATGGTGTTGTCCGGGTCGGTGTCAATCTTGGGATACGCTTCGAGCAGGTCGTCAAAGTCTACAATCGGCTGCACCAGCGGCTCGCAGATCAATGCACCTGATGCCAGCAGCCGCCAGCCTTCGTTCAGAATTCGATTCTCATCCCAGTTGGGATGATCCGGGTTTGGGTCGCTGCATGCGCGCGAGAAGACATGGTGGGTCGGTTGTGATGGGCTTCCGCGCCCAGGTCCAGGCCGGCCGGGTAGACGCCGGGCCATGCGCCTGCCACGACCACGCCTCGGTAGGCGACGCCGCGCAGCGCGGCTTGCAGCGCGCGGTGGTTGCCGCTATATTCGATGCAGACATCGGCGCCGCGCTTGCCTGTCGCTTTCTTGATCTCCAGCCCCACATCGCACTCCGCAGGATCCAAAACCAGGTCGGCGCCGCAGAGGGCCGCGAGCCGTTTTCGGTTGGGCAACATCTCTACCGCGATGACCGGATGCGCGCCGGCCAGTCGGGCAAGTTGCAGCGCCATCAGCCCGATTGCCCCATGCCAAAGACCGCGACAGCATCGCCAATGCGCACATGTCCATCGCGCACCGCACCCAGTGCAAAATCGACCGGGTCCAGGCAGACGGCCGCTTGCCACGCCACGCCATCGGGCAAATGTCGTACACTCTCCGGCCAGACATGCTCCTCGCGGAAGGGCGCGGATTTGAAGACTGTGTCGCCGATCTCGGCCTGGCTCACATCGGCCCCGACCTCCGTCACCACGCCGACACAAATATTGCCCAGCGCTACCGGATAGCGAAAGAGCGCGCGTTCGTGGCTGAAAACAAGCAATTCCGGGTCAAGCCCGCCGCGCTCGCCGCCATAGCCTTTGTAGAGCGCCATTTCGGTCGCATTGCTGGCCGCGCCAAAACGGCTGCGCACACGAATCTGGTTGGGCGTCACGCGGCGCGCTCGACGGATCGAAAGGCAACTTTGTTCTTTTCGGGCGCAATCAGCTCTCTGATGTCTCGAATCATCTGGTGCCCCCAACAGCCTGACTATCCATAAAAGTCACCACCTTGCATATGGGTAACGGGAGTGAAGTGCTTGATCGCTGGTGACCAAGATGTCATTGTTGAGACTGGCGTAGGCGACGAGTATGCGATCAAACAGGTCGCGCGCCCATGTCAACTGATTTGCGGCCGAAATGATGTCGTTGAAAGGCTTTGCGCAGATGGTCAGACCGACGCGCTGCGCCATGCTATCGATAATGCTTTCTGCCGTGGGATTGATCCGCTCGATCTCATGCAGGTATTGCAGTTCCAATCGGACGATTGGCGAGATAACCCAGTCGTGTTGATTCATCAGCGTCTGCAAGGGCTGTGAAAAACGCTGCGCGTCACCAACGTAGTACCAAACCACGACATGCGTGTCAAGGTAAATCAACGTCAAGATTCCCACTCGATATGGACGAGATCTCCGGGGTCACCATTGATGACATCCGGGCGAAAATCCATATCGGCAAATTTATCGACGGGATCCACAGGGGAAACGCGCAGCGTGCGCCCTCCCTTCTTGATTTCCAGCGGGGCGCCGGTTGTGAGAACCTCTTCAAGCAGATTGTAGATATTGCTGCGCAACTCTGTGACAGTGACCGCCCACGTACGCGTATTGTATGGCGAATTTCTGGGGCTGTCTAACAGGGTCCGAGAGGCGTTGCCACCGGTTAGTCGTTGTTGACGCTGACCAGCTTCTTCCAGTTGTGATGGCAATATTTGCATTCATAGTGCTGAAGCTCCTCGGTCGCCATCAGCAAAATGGAGCGTTTGGTGACCTCTTTGCGAACGATGTTGCGGGCGAAAAGACGACCGCAATTTGGGCAGCGTGAGCGAATGCCCAGGAAGAGCCATGCACCGATGCCAATCACCGCCAAAAGATCAGCCCAGGGATGAAATTCAAGAAGCCCTCCACAATCGCCTCCAAAGATCCACTGGATCAGACATGATCAATCGCGGCTTTCTCTCGGTTAGCGTTCATATCTGTATTGCTGCATCGCCGGTGTAAAAAAGTCGTAGTCACAGACGCCGTCGGCCTGCTTCCAACGCCCCACCGAGTCGGGTCGCACGGGGGATGCGCGCCAGCTTCACGCCGAGAAAATCTTCCAATCGTTGCAGAGTCTGTTCCTGGTCGAAGACAAAATCCTCGAAGCGCACTTCCAGCCAGTGTTGGGGGCGCGCGGTTGCCTTGACAAGGTCGTATTGATATTTCCAGGAGATGGCGCGGCGCTCGCGCAGATCGCTCACCTCTGGATAGTCGATGCCGAAGTCGCGCAGGTTGTCGGTCTTGTGCTGGTTGAGGATGCAATCGCGCGGGTCGCGAATCCAGAAGATGTAGCGCGCCTCTGGGAAGAGCCGCTGAATCCACGGATAGACCAGCGTGGTCTCAGGAATTTTCCAGCCTTTGAGCGCATCCGGGTGGCGTTCGTCCTCGTCCAGCACACTCTTCAAATAGCCCTGGACCAGCTCGACAAACTCGTCGGACGGTTCCAACTCGAAGAGCGTGTCGAAATCCCATTGCAGATCGCCAAGCCACTTCACGTGCCGCGCCAGGGCGCGGCACGCATCGTACATTTGCTGCGGCGGGATCAGATCACCTGAGCGATTGAGGCAATCGCCCATGAAGACGCCGCTGGCGTAGAGCGTGTGGGAGATGGCGCGGGTGCCCGAATGTCCGCGGCCGATGACAGTGACCAATGGCATGATGTTTGCCTTCTAGAATAGGAATGATCGGGTGACAGGGCCAAGGATAGAGCGTCACCTTGTCACCCCCTCACCATGTCAAGTATACATGGTTCTTGACCGGACAAATGGACTTACTTCGCGTTCGCCTCGTCGCGGACGATGAGGACGGGGCAGGATGCGTGGTGCAGCACCTTTTGCGCAACGCTGCCCATAAACCAACGTTTCAGACCGGTGCGACCGTGGGTGCTCATCACCACGACGTCGATGTTGTTGTCCGTCACAAATTTGATGATGCGGTCGGCAGGGTCGCCAACGTCCGTTGCGCCCGTGACCTTAAAATGGTGTCTTTGCATCTGCTCAGCGATGCTGTCCAGCTCTGCCTGCACCTGGTCGACGACTGGATCTCCGGATCCGCGCTCACGAACGCTGGATCGTGCATCGCCTGGGTCGAAGCGCCTTGGGGCAGCGAGCTACCGCCGGCCGCGCCGGCCGCCGACATAAACGAACTGCGCGTCGTATCGATCACGTGGAGCAGCACGATCTCTGCGCCGGACTCGGTGGCGATCTTTTCGGCGTGACCAAGCGCCTGCGCGGCCAGAGCAGAGCCGTCGAGCGGCACGAGAATCTTCTTGTACATGGGTCTCTCCTTGCTTGGGTTCTGAGTAGTGGGTTCACAATCGAACAGTGACGCCATACCTTAACCGCGCGAATCAATCGCGCGACTTGGCCTGCAATTTGGCCGCTTGTTTCGGGTCGCCGATGTGAAGGGTATCATAGGCCTGCTGCGACGATTCGAAGTAGTCGATACCTTCAGTCCCATGCCAGCCAGGCTGGTTGTGGATCGGGTTCGGCAGACCCGTCTCAGCCTCCCGTTTGGCGATCCATGCCTCCATGCGGCCGGTCAGCGTCGTCACCACGTCGGGATTCTGCTCGGCCACGTTGTTGTTCTCGTCCGGGTCGGCGATCAGGTCGTAGAGTTCGACCGGCGGCATGAAGTGGAAGTCAGGTTCCAGCGCACGGATCAGTTTCCATTGCGGTGTTCGCCAGCCGTGCTTGCGCATCCACGTGCATTCGGTGATGTAGATTTCGCTCTCGTGAGAGGGAACTACGCCAGCCGCCATCGGCAGGAGGCTGCGTCCATCGAACGCGTCTTGCGGTCGCTCGATGCCAGCCAATTCCATCAACGTGGGAACCAAGTCCTTGTGCTGATTGTAGCCGGCCACCCGCTTGCCCGCCTGCACGACGCCAGGGTAGCGGATGATCAACGGCACGACCAGCGTCGGGTCATAGAGGCCGTGGTGGTCATACCAACATTCATGATCGTGGAGCGTCTCGCCGTGGTCGCCGTTGATGACGACGATGGTGTTCTCGGCAATGCCGCGCGCCTCAATGGCAGTGAAGATCGACTGGATCGCGGCGTCCATGTATGCGATCGCGCCGTCGTATTGCGCGATGATGTACTCCTTGTCGGTGAGACCCGGCGGCATCCAACTGGCGAAATAATCGCGAAAGGGCTTGAATTCCATCACCGCTTGCATGGATTTGTTGCGCTTGTCGAACTCGTTGCCATGATAAAACATACGCTCATAGGGTTCGGGCGGCAGATAGGGCGAGTGAGGGTCCATGTGGCGCAGGAAGAGGAAGAAGGGTGCGCGCTTGCGTGCCAGTCGGTCCAGTTCTGGCAACGCAACCTTGTTGAGGTTTTCCGCCTTGGGGCTGCGGCCTTCGTTCCAACTGCCCCAGCCTTTGTAGTCCAGATAGGTGTCGAAGCCGCGCGAACTGGGGTTGCCGCTAAAGCCGACGCAAGTTGTGTTGTACCCCTCCTCGCGCAGAATTTCGGGCAGCGTACTCACCTCTGGGCGAGCGCTCCTTTGTGGCGCAGCGCAACGACCTGCGTGCCAAAGCAATCGCGCCCGCTCAGCATACTGGCATAAGCCGGCGTGGTGGGGATGCTGGGGCTAAAGGTGCGTTCAAAGAGCGTGCCGCCGCGGGCAAAGTGGTCGATATGCAACGTTGTCGGGCGCGCATAGCCGTAACTGCTCACGTGGTCGGCACGCAGCGAATCGATGGCCAACATCACAATATTGGGGCGACGACGGCGGCGAGCGCTGGTCTGCGTTCGGCGCTGGGCTTGGGGTTGGCGCGCGGCCATAGGACGGTTCTCTCCTCTTGGTTGGTCGGTTTGGACAGTCGTTGTGAGATGCACAGCGGCAACATCAGAAGCATTGTTGGTTATTTCGCGGGGGATTTCATAGCCGAATTCCTGCATACCGGCATTGAGAAAGTCAAAATAGGTGACGCCCTGGGCCGCGGCATAACGGCCTACGGTATCGCTGCGAATGGGGATACGCGCCAGCGGCAAGCCCAGAAATGCTTCCAAACGCGTCAGCGTCGCTTCTTGCTGCTGAATAAAGTCTTCAAAGCGCACACGCATCCACTTTGCAGGCTTCGGCGTAGCCTTGACAATTTCGTATTGATATTGCCACGAAATCGCACGGCAGGCGCGCAGACGCAACTCTGCAAGCGGCGTACGAGGTGCTGCCAATTGGGCGCGCTGGGTAACCAACTCGGTGGCAATGCGCGCCTGCTCCACCAAC
>JAAUPU010000221.1 GCA_012032975.1 Caldilineaceae bacterium
ACGTTTATCGGCCTAGCTGGGTGCTTAGACGCTGCTGCCAGCCAACAGGGCTTCCTGTACCTCGGCGACGATGGACTCGGTCACATCCTCCTCATCACCATCGCTTTCAGAATCCGCTGCGTCGCTTGGCGCGATCTGCCAGTCCATTTCAACCTCTTCGCTGGGCGGCAGGGCCTGCTTCAGGCTCAGCCCCATGCGGCGCTTTTCAGTGTCAATGCGAATGATGCGCAGATCGTATTCTTCACCCTCGGCCACAACTTCCTTCGGATGACCCACTCGGCGGTCAGAAAGCTCGCTAATGTGGATCAACCCCTCAATTCCATCCTTGTCGAGCCGGGCAAAGGCGCCAAAGTTGACCAACTTGGTGATCTGCCCGCGAACGATCTGGCCGACTTCGTAGTTCTCGTCCACCAGGTCCCAGGGTTGCGGCTGCAAGCGACGCATGCTCAAGCCAATCCGTTTGCGCTCGCGATCGATGCTCAAAATCTGAACCTTGATCTTGTCTCCCACGGTGACGACTTCGCTGGGATGGCTCACGCGATTCCAACTCAGTTCGCTCAGGTGGATCAGACCGTCAGCTCCGCCCAAATCGACGAATGCGCCAAAGTCGGCGATGCTGCTGATGGTGCCATCGTAAATGTCACCTTCATTCAGCGTGTCGAGCAATTTCTCTTTCTGCTGTCGGCGCCACTCGCGCATCGCCAGCCTCTCGGACAAGATCAGCCGATTGCGCTTGCGGTCGATGTCGATGACTTTCAACATCAGCGGCGCATTCATGAGATTTGCCCAGCGGTCCTCTGCATTTTCTTCGTTGTTGTCGCAAAGGCTCTGGCTTTCAGCGCTCAACTGGCTCGCAGGGACAAAGCCGCGCACCTGACCAAGCTTGACAATAACGCCGCCGCGGTTATTGGCTGCAACTGTGCTTTCGAAGACCTCTTGGCTCTCCATCAACACCTCGGCGCGTTCCCAATCCTTCTCCGCTTGAGCGCGACTGATGCTCAGCATCAAGTTGCCTTCTTTGTCCTCCCTCATCACATAGACCGCAACTTCTGTGCCTATGTCGAGTGAGTCCATCATCTCGCCAATTCGGTCAATCTCGCGTCCGGCAACGACCCCCTCTGACTTGAAACCAATGTCAATCAGGAGTTCGTTGGGGCGCTTGTCTACGACGACGCCATTGCGAATCTCGCCCGATTTGGGCTCCATCAAGGTCTGTTCAATCTCATCCAACAACAATGCCATTGGATGGGTTGACATGTCGATGTCTTCACCTGAGTAGGTGGTTCCGGCTGACTCTAAAATTGCTTGACCAGTGCTCATGAGAAAAAAGTATCCTCCAGAAAAAGAAAGAAAAACGGAACGCAAGAACGGCGGTTGGAACGAATGTTTCGGCAAACAAGAGCTATAGTAATGAGAATCCCACTAAGGGAGTCAAACCGAGGAGAAAAAAAGCTGCTTAGGCTGTGAGGGCCACGACCTCAATTTCGACAAGCCCACCGAGAGGCAGTGCGGCAACTTGCACCGTACTTCGTGCAGGGGGTTGGCTGCCAAATACAGCGCCATAGACGGCATTTACCGTCGAGAAATCACGCATATCGGCCAGGAATATGGTCGTCTTGACCACCAGTTCCAGACTGCTTCCGGCAGCCGTCAATACGGCTGCAAGGTTCGTCAGCGCTTGGCGCGTTTGGGCCTCGACCCCGTCCACGAGTTTGCCACTCTGTGGATCAAGCCCAAGCTGGCCAGAGGCGAAAATTAGATTATCTGTTTGGATGGCTTGCGAATAGGGACCAACTGCACCGGGGCATCAGGAGTGCTTACAACAAGACGATTCAACATTGACCTCGTACGTCTATTTCTGTCTATTCAAAGCTCAAATTCGTCTGGAAGGACGAAATCCGCACAACGGGCGTGGATGACTGTCTGGGTACAGCTAGGCCCAACTAAGATTGTAATTGATGTTCCAACCATAGTCAAAACTTGGGCAGGAAATTGACACATTTAGAGATGCAGCGCTAACTTGGCACAATGGGGAGGCTGCGGCGCATGATTTCGTAATTTTCCAACGCCCGCCCTGCACCCAATGCGACGCAGGCGATGGGGTTTTCCGCGACATAGCAAGGCACGCCGGTTTCATGGGTAAGCAACTGGGCGATGTTGCGCAGTTGGGAACCTCCGCCGGTGAGAACCATCCCGCGGTCAATAATGTCTGCGGCCAACTCGGGAGGCGTCTTCTCCAATGTGGCGCGCACAGTGCTGATCACAGCCTGGAGTGGTTCAGCCATCGCTTCGGTCACTTCGCTGGAGGTGATGTACATGATCTTGGGCATACCGTTCACCTGGTCGCGCCCACGCACCTCCATCTCCCGCTCATCTTCCATGGGCAGGGCGCTGCCGATCGCGATCTTGATCTCTTCGGCGGTTTGCTCGCCGATCAGCAAATTGTATTTCTTACGAATGTAGTTCACGATTGCTTCGTCAAAACGGTTGCCACCGACGCGGACGCTGCTCCACACGACGATGTCGTACATGGAAGCAACCGCGGCTTCCGTGGTGCCGCCGCCCATATCGACCACCATGTTGCCTGTCGGCGTCCCGATGGGCAGACCGGCGCCATAGGCAGCCGCCAACGGCTCTGGAATGAGATAAGCAGCGCCAGCGCCAGCCTGCATCGCGGCATCATGCACCGCGCGCTCTTCCACGCTCGTAACACCTTTGGGCGTGCTGATCATCACCTTCGGTTTGAAAAGTGGGCTGAACAGAGGATTGCGATTGCCAACAATCGACTGGATAAAATAGCGCAACATTGCCTCTGTCACGACAAAATCAGCGATCACGCCGTCACGCATGGGACGGGCCACTTCGATGCTCTCCGGTGTGCGACCCAGCATGTCGTACGCTTCGTGGCCGACAGCCACCATCTTGTTGTCGCGCAGCCGGATGGCGACCACAGAAGGCTCGTGCATCACGATGCCACGACCTTTGACATGAACCAGAACGTTCACCGTTCCGAGATCGATCCCGATGTGCTTCTCGAACATACCACTTTCATTCTTGGGAACTGTGAGGATAACTCAGCCAGGACACTTGATGCATTATACTGGCATCGGATCAGCGAACCTAAAACGTCGCGCGATGTGGCAGCCATTTGGGTGATGTCGCCGCGATTCACCATGAAAACCGGGTCAGATCTGGACCCGGTTCGCAGGTACGTTTCAGAGACGAATACGGCGCCGTAAAAATCCCAGCGCGTTCAGCCAATGTCGTTATCAAAATGCGGTGCGTCACGCCGCGGCACTCTTCGCCTTCGCGCCACTTTCAGGCGCAAGTTGCTGCGCCGCAGTGCAGATTCGATCACGACGCGATGATGGACCGGAGGATTCTCTTCAAGCGAGACCCGTGCTCGCTCGCGCGCGGCCTCGGCGCGTTCCAAGTCGATTTCATCAGCATGTTCGGCGGTATCTGCCAAAATGGTGACTTTGTCCGGTCGCACTTCGGCAACCCCGCCACCGACGGCCAAATAGACCGGCTCCCCCTCACCGTGCAAGATGATCTCACCGATATCCAGCGTGGTCAGCAGCGGTGCATGGCCTGCCATCACACCCATCTGTCCATCGGCGCCGGGGAGCGTTACCATGCTGACCTCTTGCGAGATCAGAAGACGCTCCGGCGTAACAATATCTACCTTGATTCCCATTGTTGGTTCCGCTTACCCTTCAGCGCGAAGTCTGGCGCCCTTTTCCACGGCTTCTTCGATCGTGCCGACCATATAGAATGCCGCCTCTGACAGGTTGTCGTGCTTGCCATCAAGGATTTCACGGAAGCCGCTGACGGTCTCGCTGGTCTTGACGTGGGCGCCTGGCGTGCCTGTAAACTGCTCAGCCACAAACATGGGCTGGGTCAAGAAACGCTGAATCTTGCGAGCACGCGAGACCGTTAATTTGTCGTCTTCGCTCAATTCTTCTACACCCAAAATGGCGATAATGTCCTGCAGATCCCGGTAGCGCTGCAACGTCTGCTGCACCTGACGGGCGACCGCGTAATGTTCGTCACCGACAATCAGCGGGTCCAGAATACGGCTGGTTGAACCCAGCGGATCCACAGCGGGGAAGAGCGCCTGGTCAGCCAACGAACGCTGCAACGTGATCGTCGCATCGAGATGGGCAAATGTTGTGGCCGGAGCAGGGTCGGTATAGTCGTCGGCCGGCACATAGACGGCCTGCATGGAGGTAATCGACCCACTCTTGGTGGAGGTGATCCGCTCCTGCAACTCACCCATGTCAGTGCCCAGGGTGGGCGCATATCCCACAGCGCTGGGCAGGCGACCTAGCAGGGACGATACTTCCGATCCAGCCTGGACGAAACGGAAGATGTTGTCGATGAAGAGCAGCACATCGCGGCCTTCGTCGCGGAAGTACTCGGCCATGGTCACGCCGGTCAACCCCACGCGCAGACGCGCGCCAGGCGGCTCGTTCATCTGGCCAAAAACCATCACGGTCGAACTGATCACGCCTGATTCGATCATTTCACGCATGAGGTCATTGCCCTCACGGCTGCGTTCACCTACACCGGCGAAGACAGAGTAGCCGCTATGGAATTCGGCTACGTTGTGGATCAACTCCTGAATGACCACGGTCTTGCCCACACCTGCACCGCCGAAGATGCCTGTCTTGCCGCCTCTGGTAAAGGGGGCGATCAGGTCAATCACCTTGACACCGGTCTCGAAGAGTTCGGCCTGGGTGGCCTGATCCTCAAATGTAGGAGGCGTGCGATGAATCGGCGCCCGAAGCTCGGTCTCGACCGGGCCGGCCTCGTCGATGGGGTCTCCCACCACGTTAAAGAGGCGACCCAACGTAGCAGGGCCAACTGGTACAGTGATGGGCTGCCCGTACGAATTGGCCTGCATCCCACGGCGAATGCCGTCGGTGCTGCCCATGGAGACGCTGCGTACCACGCCGTTCCCCAGTTGTTGAGCAATCTCAAAGGTCTGAATCGTCCCATCATCCATGTCGATGGTAACGGCGTCGTAGATTTCTGGCAATTCGCCAGATGGGAAGACAAAGTCCACCACGGGTCCGATGACGCTTTGGACTGAACCAATCAATTGTTCAGGCATTATGCTCTCCTGGTTGCTCCACAGTTCACGCTGAATGTATTCGAAGTGCGGCGCCCATTTGGGTCTGTCTTGGCAATTCGCTATGAAATCGCCGCGGTGCCGCCGATAATATCCATCAATTCGTTGGTAATGCCTTCTTGTCGAGCCTTGTTATAGGTCAATGTCAGCGTATCGATAAGCTCACCAGCTGCGTCGGTGGCATTGCGCATAGCTACCATGCGGGCTGAGTGCTCACTGGCGATGGATTCATACAGCCCTTGCAGCACCTGCACTTCGGTAAAACTATACAATACTTGATTCAGCACAGCTTCAGGGCTAGGTTCAAAAATGTAGTCAGCAGCCATTGTCATGGAAGCCTCAGTCGGCTCGGCTGGCACAATGGGCAGCAGGCGATGGACAACAGGCTCTTGTCGAATGGTATTGATGAAGTCAGTGAAGACTGTGTAGATTTCGTCAAAATAGAGCTGGGAAAAATCATCGATCAAGATGCGCGTGATTGGAGCGACGTCGTAAGATGTTGGGTTGTCTGGCATCGCGATGAACTCGGCGCGAACAACCGGATCGTATCGCAACAGCCAGTCGCGCCCTTTCTTGCCGACGGCGATGACCTCCACCTCGGCGCCTTCGCGTCGTTTTTCGCGCATGAACGAGGCAGCCTGCCGAATGACGTTGGCGTTGAAGCCACCGGCCAACCCACGATCCGCGGTGATCAACAAGATGCCCACACGCTTGACGGGTCGAATCTGGATCAACGGACTGAGATCGGATTCGACATTCGGAAGACGG
>JAAUPU010000222.1 GCA_012032975.1 Caldilineaceae bacterium
TGAACGATCTCTTCGTCAACATCAAAGTCGACCGCGAAGAACGACCCGACCTGGACGCCATTTACATGGATGCGGTCCAGGCCATGACGGGTCAAGGCGGCTGGCCCATGAGCGTCTTTCTGCTGCCCGATGGTTCACCCTTCTATGGCGGCACCTATTTCCCACCCGAACCGCGCTATGGGATGCCCAGCTTCAAACAGCTCTTGATGTCGGTCTCCGACGCCTTCCACAACCGTCGTGAGCAGGTGGAAGGACAGGCAGGGCGTATGACCGAAGCGCTCTCTCGAAGCGCATTTCTCCAGAGCAGCGCCAACGATCTCAGCACGGCGATTCTCGATGAAGCCATGGCGCCAGCTTCATCGTCTCTTTGACGAGTACGAAGGCGGTTTTGGACAGCAGCCCAAGTTCCCCCAACCGATGACGCTGGACTTTGCCATGACCCAATATGCGCGCACCGGCGATCCAACCGCCCTCTACGTGGCAGAACTCACGCTGGAAAAAATGGCCCACGGCGGCATTTACGACCAGCTTGGCGGTGGCTTCCATCGCTACAGCGTCGATTCGATCTGGCTGACCCCTCACTTCGAAAAGATGCTCTACGACAATGCGCAGCTTTTGCGCAGCTACCTCCACGCCTGGCTGCTGACCGGCAAACCGCTCTACCGGCGGGTGATCGACGAAACCATCGACTACACCTTGCGCGAGATGACCGCGCCGGAAGGTGGTTTCTACAGCACCCAGGATGCAGACAGCGAAGGCGAAGAAGGCAAATTCTTCGTCTGGACGCCGGAAGAGATCGAGGATGTAACCAGCGAAGAGTCGGCTCGGCTCTTTGGCGCCTACTACGGGGTCTCGCCACAGGGCAATTTTGAAGGATACAACATCCTGAACGTCAACATGACGCCGGCCGACGTGGCACGGCGCTTTGGCGTGGACGAGG
Source organism: Caldilineaceae bacterium (assembly GCA_012032975.1). The sequence continues at coordinate 941 of JAAUPU010000222.1, forward strand.
AGCATGTCAAGGCGGTCATCGCAGCCGACCGGCAGAAACTCTTTGCAGCGCGAGAAAAACGCATCAAGCCCGCCCGCGACGACGAAGATCTTGACCGAATGGAACGGACTGATGATCCATGCGCTGGCCGAATGCGGTGTGATCCTGGACCGCCCCGATGCGCTCCAGGCTGCCCAGGACGCCGCCCGCTTCATCCTCGACGAGATGAGCCAGCCCGATGGCAAACTCTTCCGCAGCTTCAAGGATGGCCGCGCCCGTTTTAACGCCTACCTTGAGGATTACGCCTCCTTCGTGCGGGCGCTGATCGCACTCTACGAAACCACCTTCGATCTTCGCTGGCTGGCAGAGGCAAGTCGGCTGACCCAGCTGATGTTTGCCCAGTTTGGCGATGCCGACAACGGCGGCTTTTTTCAAACTGGCCTCGACCACGAGACGCTGGTCGTGCGGCGCAAGGATTTCATCGACAACGCCATCCCCAGCGGCAACTCGGTCGCGGCCGAGGCGCTGCTACGCCTGGCTGCGCTGACCGGGAACGGCGTATATCGAGAGAAGGCCGCGCGCATTCTGTTGCTGATGCAGGATGCCATGGCGCGCCAGCCCACCGGCTTTGGCCGCATGTTGTGCGCGCTGGATGCGCTGCTGACGCCCAGCCAGGAGATCGCGATCGTGGGTCCGCTGCAGGACGATGCGACCCAGGCGCTCTTGCGAACCGTGCGCAACCGCTATCTCCCGCACACGGTCGTCGCCCACCGGGAAGTTGGTGGAACCGAGGGCGAACGTGGGACGGAAAATCCGCTGCCACTGTTGGAAGGGCGAGGGCTGGTGGAGAGTCAACCGGCCGCGTATGTCTGCGAGAACTATGCGTGCCGCCTGCCGGTGACAACGCCGGGCGAGTTGGAAGAACTGTTGACCTAAAGCAGGGTTGGAAGCGGAGAATTAGAGTGGGCGGGGACGCAATCGGCTGGCCAAGACGCGTCGATAGGCGTCAATCCGCGCCTTGCGCATTTCGCGCTTGTGACCAAGCAACCACTTTCCGCGCTCCAGCCAGAGTTGCCAGCGATACTCCAGGAGGAGATAGCGGCGCAGCAACTCTGCCCAGCGCGGCCCGAAATACTTCTGGTAATAGCGCACCTTGCTGCTGTTGAAACGGATGTGGCGAGCAGCGACGACCTGGTCGCTGCTACGTCCTTCGTAATGCACGACACGGGCCGCGGGCAGATAGCGAATCCGCCAACCGGCCTGCTTCAGCCGATGACAGAGATCGACCTCCTCGCTATACATGAAGAAACCCTCATCGAACGGCCCCGTGTAATTGGGCATCCTCACTGCCTCCAGCGCATCGCGCCTGGCAAACATCGCCGCACCCACCAACCAGTCGACGCGTGGGCAAAGCTGGCCGGCCAGTCGAGCATGTAGTACCACCCCATCTGTCGCGCCACCAGCGGAACCTTGCCCAGCCAGGTGCTTTCGGCAAAGCCGGTCGGCGGACGCCCAAATCGTCTTCGGTTGTTCTGCCAGCTACCGTCCGCATAGCGTAGTTGCGGACCCACCATCGCCACCTCTTCTTCGTCTGCCAGCGCGGCAAACAAAAGCCAAAGGCTCTCTCCCCCCCCGTCGCCAGGGACTAACTCGGTGTCGGGGTTTAGAAAGAAGATGTGCTGACCGGAAGAAGCCGCGTATCCCAGGTTGTTGCCAGCCGTGAAGCCGAGATTCTCCTCGCTGCGAATCAGGCGGACCCACGGAAAACGCGAGGGCAGCAGTTCCGCGGTTGCATCGTCGCTGGCATTGTCCACGACAACCACTTCCAAGAAACGCTCGTCGCCTGGCGGTCCAAAGCTACGCTGTTGTGGGGTGTCCTTGCCCTTTGCTGCGCGGGTTGCTGTCTCAATCGACTGCAAGCAGGCGCGCAGCAGATCCCAGACGTTCCAACTGACGATGACGATGGAGAGATCCAGTTTTGGCATGGGGTTGGTTGTGGCCAAGGGTCGGGTGTGAGAAGAGAAGGCGCGGCGGTCAACTGGTCTGCGCAGCCATTGAATTGCCGCTAATTGGTGCGTTGGACGACAAAATCGCACAACTCCAGCATGGACGACTTCTGCTGGCTGTCCGCAAAGCAAGCCAGGTTCGCCCTGGCCTGTTCGAGAAAACCAACGGCAACTTGCCGGGCAGCGACGACGGATCTGCCGGCGCGCAACTCAGCGACTATCTCTGACACGACTACATCGAGGGTTGCCGAGTCTCCTTCATAGACCCGGTCGTAGCCATCTTGCAGCCGCACCATCACGGCGTCCGGGTCTGAGTGGTCTTGCAGAAACAGAAGGAATGGAAGCGTCAGTGTTCCCTGGCGCAGGTCGCTGCCAGCAGGCTTGCCCAAGCTGTTCTCGCTGCCTGTGAAATCGAGGATGTCGTCCATGATCTGGAAAGCCATACCGAAGTTGTGTCCGTACTGTCGAAGCTTGCCGATTCGGTTCTCCGCAACGCCGCTCAATACGCCGGCTGCCTCGGTGGTTGCGGCAAACAGGCTGGCTGTCTTGGCATAAATGCGGTCGTAGTAGTTGTCGATTTCCTGGCTGTAATCTCGACGGGCGAAGAGTTGATGTAGCTCGCCATCGACGATGGTCTGCAAAGTCTGGCTAAAGATCTTGATGACCCGTGCGCTGCCAGTTTCAGCTGCAAAATGGACGGCGCGGCCAAACATATAGTTGCCAGCCAACACGGTCGCGGCTCGATTCCACGATGCGTTAAGGGTGGGCGCGCCCCGGCGCAAGAGCGCCCCATCGATGACATCATCATGCACCAGCGTCGCGGTGTGCAACATCTCCGCCAATGCACCCAGCGAGATCACCTGCTCGGCAACGCGGCTGTCCCGAATCGGACCTTCCAACTCGGCGGCCAGCAGTGCCAACGCCGGCCGCAGACGCTTCCCCCCGCTGCCGATCAGGTCAACAAACGCATCGGCCAACGGCGAAAAGAGCGACGAGTCCACCGACTTCATCTTCTTCTCGACCTGCGCCAGACCGAGCCGAACCGGGTCGAGCAGACCATTGACAGTGACGACCTGGGCTACCTGTGCGCTGGAAATCGCAAGTGCAACGCGGGTCCGGTCCTCAATGGTGTTATGCTCACGCATCGGCAACGACACGATCGAAGCGGAATTGAGCAATTGACGTGTTCTCCAGTCCATAGAAACGCAGAGCCACGGCCGAAGTTGTCTCAGCCACCTCTTGCGCTGTCACGGCGTGCAGTTCGGCAACTTTATCGCGGACGAGAGTGACATAGGCGGGTTCATTGCGGCTGCCGCGGTGGGGATGGGGCGTCAGATAGGGCGCATCGGTCTCCAGCATCAGCCGGTCCAGCCGCAACCTGGGCGCAAGCTCATGCAGGCTGGCCGCATTCTTGAAGCTGATTGGGCCGCCCAAACTGAGAACGAAGCCCCATTCATACGCTTCTTCGGCCAGCGCCAGGTCGCCGCTAAAGGCATGTAGCACCCCGGCAAAGGCGCGGCCCGCCAGCGCCGAATGGCGGAAGTGCGCGCCATTCACCCAGGTGCGAAGCCTGTCGGCGACATCTGCATTGGCCTCTCGGCTGTGGATGATAACTGGCAGACCCAGCTCGGCAGCCAACGCCAGTTGTGCTTCAAAGGCCGCAATCTGCTGGCTGGCCGGCGTCTTGTCCCAATAATAATCCAGCCCTATCTCGCCGATCGCGACCACCTTGGCAGAAGACGCCAGCATACGCAATCGATCGATCATCTTTGCGTCAAAATCCGCGGCGCTGTTTGGGTGAATGCCAACGGCTGCATAGAGCTGTGGATAGCGCTCGCTCAGCGCAATCGCGGCCCGGCTGTGTGCCAGATCGATGCCTGGGTTGACGATCAGGCTCACGCCTGCGGCCTGTGCGCGCGCCACAACCTCATCTCGATCTCTGTCGAACTGTTCGAGATCAAGATGACAATGGCTATCTATCAACATGGACGACGATCCCCTGGACATATTCCGTCTCAAGATTGTGCATAACCTGTTCAAACATTACATCGAATCGTTTGTTCATTTTATCACAGACGGGATTGCCCAGAAAGTAGTGGCGCTCGCATAGTGTGGCCGGCCAAACGGGGACGCGATTCGACGATTCCACCTGTGATGCGTGATGCGTAGTGCGTGAATCACCGCGCCACGCACGATGCACCATCCAACTTGCCTAGACGCCCGCCAGCTTCTGGCCGTCGGCCAGAATTGCCGGCACGGCTGCCTGGTCGGTCGTCTCGGTGTAGATGCGGATCAGCGGTTCTGTGCCGGAGAAACGCACCAGCAGCCAACCGCCGTCGTCCATCACGAACTTGTAGCCATCCACCGTGACCAGCTCCACGACCTTGTGCCCGCCCAGGCTCAGGTTGGAAATGTCGGCGGAGTTGAGTCGGGCCATGGCCGCGGTCTTCATCTCGTTGTCGGTCAGCCGCGTGTCGATGCGGTCGTAGTAGTGCGCACCTACTTTGTCGAAAAGCGCATCCAGAAGCTGCGTCGGCGTCTTGCCGGTGCGAACCATGAGGTCCAGCAGGAAGAGGTTGGTGAGGATGCCGTCCCGTTCCGGCACGTGGCCGTGGAAGGCGTAGCCGCCGCTCTCCTCGCCGCCGACCATGGCATCGTGTTCCATCATGGCCGGCGCGACAAATTTGAAGCCGACGCCGGTATTGACCACGGGCACGTTGTACAGCTTGCCCAGTTTGTCCAACATGGAGGTTGTACTGATGGTCTTGACTATCGGCCCCCGTTCGCCGCGCACTTCCAGCAGATAGTAGGCCAGCAGACCAAAGACGCGCAGTTGATCGACAAACTCGCCCTTCTCGTCGCCGAAGCCACAGCGGTCTGCGTCGCCATCGAGAATGCAGACGCAGTTGGCGCCCTCAAGCTTGCCGACTCTTAACCCGGCATCGACATTCGGCGGGATCGGTTCGGGAC
>JAAUPU010000223.1 GCA_012032975.1 Caldilineaceae bacterium
TTGCGCCGGGACCACCATGGCCTGCGACAGGGCCAGCAGGAAATCGACCTTTTGACCGACTTCGTCCGTCGCGGCGTCGGGTCCGCGTTTGATGTTGGTAATAAAGTTGGGCACGGTGACTCCGGCCGCGTCCTCGTCGACGGTCTGGCTGGAGCCGGCGATCGTGAATTGCGGCGCGTCATTGACCGGCTGGACGGTGATGGTCAGCAGCGAGGCCGCCGAGAGATTGACGTTGGGCGGCGGGCTCGCGGTTCCGTTATCGACCAGCGTCACTTCGAACACCGCCGGTCCGCGGCTGGTGTTGGAATCGGGAGCGGTTTGGAATTCGAGATCGGCGCTGACCAGGTTCGTGACCGGATCCACGCGGAAATTCGTGATCTGAGGCGGCACGGTGAAGACGAGGTCGCCCGGGTTGGTCTGACCGACTCGCCGGAACGAGAAACTCAACTGCTGCGTGTTCTCGTCGATGGCCGTGGCGGGGCCGGGACGCACCTGGGTCGCCCAGTTGGGAATCACCACCGCCCCACCGTACGGTGACGTTGGTGTCCTCGTTGACGACCGGGTTGATGCCGCGCGAGAACGACGGAGCGTCATTGATCGCGCCGATGTTGACGTCACCGAGCCTGGAATCGGCGGCCGGCAACCGCGCCGCGAACGCCTGCTGGCGGGTCTCGACCATGTCGCCGAAGGCACCCAGGCTGTCGGACCAGCCAGCGAGATTCTTCGACATCGATTCGAGCGAGCGGTAGCCCTTGAGGCCCTCCTGGAACTCGTGCCCGGCCATCAGGTGGTAGAGGTAGCGCGATTCCGGGGAATCCGGCACGGCCGCGAGCTGCCCGAACCAGCCCTGGCGGCCGTCGCCTTCGGCCTTGAGCGCCGCCTGCAACAGGCGGCCGGCGCGGATTGCCGCAATCGATTCCTCAATACGCAGGCGCTCGGCATCGTAGGACGCGATCGCCTGCTCATAGAACACCACTGCTTCGCCGATCGCGCGAGCTCGGCGTAGGCATAGGGCACGGCGAGATAGGACTCCTGAACCGCGCCATCCTGCACCGCCCGCCCGTGCAGCTCGAGCCAGGGCACGAGCGCACTCTGGTAGCCACCCTCCGCGGCATCCGCCCAGCCCGCGCCCAGCAGCGCCTTGCTCGCCTGCGAACCCGCAAGCTGCACGCGGTTGAGCGCGAGACGCGCCTCCGCCGGACGCCCCGCCTGCAACAGCGCATAGCCGATCGCGACATTGGCCTTGTCGCGCAGCGCAACGAGCTCCGGATTCTCGGTCACCAGCTGCCCGACCCCGTCCAGCAGCTGCAAGCCACGCTCGGTGCGGCCGGCGCGCACCAGCGCCACGCCGAGGTTGAACTGCCCATAGGCGGTCCAGTTCCGCGCGCGGCCCAACCGTCGAGTTCGGCAACCGCCGCGTCGAATCGCTCGCGGTACATCAGTCCCTGTGCCAGCAGCAGCCGACGCTCGGAATCGAGCGCAACCGGCAACGAGCCGGTGACCGAGCGCAGCGCGCGCTCCGAGGCATCGTACAGCCCCGCGGCATACAGCACCTTGCCGAGGTAGAACCAGGCCTGATCCCGCACTGGCGCAGGTGTCGACTGGTCTGCCAGCAGTTTCTCGAAGATCTCTCGTGCCTCGCGGTGCTGGCCGAGCGACAGGTAAAGCCCGCGCGCAGCAGTTCAGCATCGCGCCCATGGGCCGCCAGGCGGCCCTGGTCGCGATAGGCGGACAGGCGCACCAGGGCATTGAAATGATCGTGCTGGTAGAAATAGAACAGCACGTCGCCGTAGTGCAGGTCCTGGACCTTGACCGCCGGCAGGCCGTCGGGCGCAGCGCGGTCCGCGCCGGATGCCGGCGCGAACAGGGCCAGGGCCACGAGCAGCAGTATCGGCCGCATCAGCTGGCGCCTATTCCCAGACGCGGACCACGAATTCGGGCTGCAGCTTGCGCTGCCGGTCGCTGATCTTGAGCTCCACGTACTTGGCGCCGACGCCCTTCTCCACCGTCAGCGTGGCGCCGGCAATGTTCCGGCCGATTCGATACGGGTATGATGAGCCGAGCAATTACTCAGCCTTAAACTGACGGAATAATGACATGGCCCGCTGTAAATGTCCCCCATCCGGACCAAGCAATCTGTATCTATTGTCGTTTGGCGACACGATGACCGCGTTGCTGGCGTTCTTTGCCATTTTTACCGCCTTTACTGGCCTCCTGTTCCTCACAGCTTGTATGAAACGCTACGACGCGACATACTCGGCGGCCATGTTTGTTGGATCCTTTGTTTGTGGTCTGCGGTTGAGGTTTCGCGGGTAGATGCATTTCACGGTCGATCAACTCGATGCTTTCGTGGTTTTGTCTCCACATTCAGTATGGATGCCGCATCGCCAAGATCAAGGGACACCGAACATTGGTGAGGGTGCAACGAAATCGTCTTTTCGGCTGGGATACGTGACGGATGTAGAGGGGAACATTGACTATTTTGTGCGCTATGTTGTGCAATCCAAGGTTCTCCAGATTTCACACTTCAACGACAAGTCCTTGGTGTTGGACTTTCAAAGCCCCAATAATGGAAATGGCGAGATATATTTGTTTACGGCGGTGATGCTGTGGACAAGGGACCGGGTGACATTCGGTTGGTGCGTGCCTTGGTGGATTTGAAGCGCCGATATCCAAGTCGAGTTTTCCTGTTGGTCGGCAATCGAGATTTGAACAAGCTGCGCTTCACAGCGGAACTCTCCGATGCTGATATGGCACGGCCACTTTCGGAGATTCCTCCGCCTCACTGGGATCCCAAGGCTCCATCTCTGTTGGAATATCTCAAGATAAAGTGGGAACTGCTTGAAACAAATGGAGAAAAAGTTCCTTTGGAGGCCCTCAATACCCGGGTGAATCGTCTCAAGTATCTTCTTGAACACACACTTGGATGTCCAAAAACATTCGAATTCAGGCGACAAGAGCTTGCGATGCTTCGCGATATTGCACCAAACAGTGTCTCGGACAATGAAATCGTAGATAGTTTTCTGCAAGAGGTGAAGAATCAGGATGGGTCGCTGCGACAATACTTGGAATGCGCCAATGTGGCTGTCGTCATTGGCAATACTCTCTTCTGCCATGGAGCAGTCGACCACAACACCATGAAGTTTGTACCTCAACACGACACCAAGTTTGAAATTCCACCCTCCAAGCGCCCTCCTGCTGCCATGATTGACAGTGTCCATGAATGGGTCGACGCACTCAATCAGTATCTGAAGAGGGGCTTGGACAACTACCGACGTCGCCCGACTTTCAACGAAGATCGCAGCAGCCGAGGCGGGGAGTCGCTCATGGCGTTGCAGAATAGGCCGGCCATGTGGGGGCGTTCTATCATCAGTAATTGCTATGGTGACGGGGGTTGTATCACTACCGACTATGCTGCGGACATACGAAACGATCCCGACAGAATTTCTATGGAAGCCACCGATCCGTTGGTTTTCGAGAAGTTTCCAGCGATCCACGCGATCCCGTTGTGTCAGAGTGGTTGCGGAAGGACGGTATACAGCGTGTTGTGGTGGGCCACAAACCCACTGGCGATTGTCCTGCTGTTTTGTCCGCATCCTATACCGGAGTCGAGATTGTGTCCGCTGACACCTCATTCTCAGATACCGGAGCCAACGACAACCGTGGAGCTGCCTTGTCGGTGGTGGAGATTGTAGGAAATACTCCGAACGACAATCAACTAGAAATCAGAGGCATCCTCCGAGATGGGAGCGAGTACGTTTCACGTTATCCGAGATTGCATGTCGACGGAATAGACGAGTCGGCTGGCGATGCCAAGCTCGGGAGGCAGCTCCAAGGTGACTATTGGGTCAAAGCGTCAACGACCAAGGCCACCTATTGGCTCACGCGAGGAAAGGGCCGAAAAGTCGAATACAAGCATGTAGATGTTCAGGAACTCTGGGAGACGTCCAAAGAAACTGCCAATAGGTGATGACAAAAACCATTGCTATCCTCATACCATAAATCATAAATGCATGCAAAACTTTCATAAAATCTAGATAGGAAAAGGAATCTTCAAACACTCCTCGGAGTAAGACCAAAGCTCCTTGGCCATTGCGGGGTCGTTGCCATTGCCTCCAACGGCTCCAACCATCGGAGATCCCTTCATGTGCTGCGTACCACCTGGCTCGCAGTAATCGCCGCCCTTGATACTGCTACTCACCGTGGCCATCAACAGGGGGAGACTTCCGTCCGCAGCCGATTGGGCATTGCCGGAATTCAACTTTTCCCAGTTGCTCATACTGTCCTTGGCGACATTTTGCAAATTGGTGTTGGCGTATCCAGGATGGCAGGCCACGGCAATTATTTTGTCGGAAAGGCCCTTCGCCTCAATGCGACGCTGGAGCTCCTTGGTAAACAAAACATTGCACAACTTGCTGGTACCATAGCGCTGCCAGTTGTCCAGTGGCTTGAGTCCCATGGCTGGGAGTACGACGTTCCACAAAAACACGTTGATGCCAACGATTCCCCAGCTGTAGGTGGGATAGTCCATCTTGGTCTTGTCAAAGACAGGACCTCCCATGGAGTGGGCGCCCGAAGAATGATTGACCACACGAGATTGACTATCGGTCTTGATCATCTTGTCCCACATTAACTCGGTCAGGTAGAAATGGGCCAAGTGATTCGTTTGGAATTGAATGTCATACCCGTCCTTGGATTTGATGAGTGGCTGTGCCATGATACCGGCGTTGTTGAGCAGATAGTCTAAACGGTCGTACTTCTTGTTGAAGGTTTCGGCAAAGGTCTTGACCGACTCGAGATCCATGTTGTCCATCTTGATGGCATCGACCTTGGCTTTGGGATGGTATCCCAAAATCTCCTTCTTGGCAGCTTCTGCCTTGTCCGGGTTTCGGCACGCCAAGATGACGGTACAACCCTTTCCAGCCAAGGCAGAGGCAGCCCAAAAGCCGGTGCCGCTGTTGCTGCCAGTGATAATAGCGATGTTTCCGTTCTGATCAGGAATATCCTTGATCCAGTCATCGTACCATTCGTTCTCCACAATGACGCCGTGGTCGGCTTCTCCACTTCGAGTTGTAGTAGACATTGTTACGTTTCCTTTCCTTTCCTTTCCTTTCCTTTCCTTTCGTGTTGTAGCTATTGCTATTGTTTTTGCTACTGCTGTTGATATTGTGGACGCGTATTTGTTGTGATACTGTTCCGTCGAAGAGTTCGGAAGCAATATATCAATAAAAAAAGAAGGGGAAAGAAAGAGACACGATCGATGAGAACCCATTTGCAAAAGTCGAATGGGTCGATTTGTACAGGACCAATGTGGTTCACGAGTGTGACGCCATCCCATACTCGTAGCGTCTTCTTTGGATCTTTTTGACGCATCGTCACGCAAACAAGACGAAGAAGAGAACTCTACTGCAGCTTTTTGGTTGCTTCCAAATCTCTGTGCAGGAAGCCATCATTATTGTCGCCAGCCGCCAGCAGCACAGCTAGCAGAGAAGCAACTACACTCAGATATAGCCAGTCGTCAAGTATCAACTCTTTCGTTCATCTCTCTCGTAGCTCTTACCCATTGTCCTTTGAAACATGTCGGATGCTTGCTGTTGCGCCGTGTGCGTGCGAACCCAAGGTGAGATGATTTGTGGTGAATTGTTTGGTCGTGTCGTGTCTGACAGACATTCAGCAGCAGCATTGTGATGCCGCTCTAGACAATGACTCTCATCATCCACCTTCACTGCTTGCTCTAATGATATCATGTGCTTGTGTACACGCTTGTTCGCAGAGGTCGGGGTGGTGGAAAACCTTGGTTCATTCCAGCGGTTGCTTCATCCGGGATTGCATTGCATCAAGTGGCCGCTGGAAGGCGTTGTGGGACGAATGTCTCTCCGTATTCAGCAGTTGG
>JAAUPU010000224.1 GCA_012032975.1 Caldilineaceae bacterium
GAAACTGAGAGTTGAATAATTTGGGACAGCACTTCGACAAGCCCACCATCTACCCGACCATGGTGGTCGCGTCGGCGGCATGGGCACCAACACGGTGCGCGCAGTCAAACGCCGTTTCCGCAATGTCTGGGGCGCCGATGCCCCCGGTGCGCAACTGCCCGGCATGATCCAACTGATGGCGCTGGACACAGAGCCGCTGGTCAACCGACTCGACCAGGAGCCGCTCTTCGCCGACGAGTTCGTCTACATGGGCAAATTCGACGCCACGCGCCTGGTCGCCAATCTGGACCAGCACCCGGAGATCGCACGCTGGTGGAATTACCCCTCGATCCCGCTGGGCTATATCCACAACGGGGCCAAGCAACTGCGCCCCATCGGTCGGCTCTGCTTCTATCGCAACTACGTCAAGTTCAAGCAGTTGCTGGAGACCAAGCTGACCAATCTGGACAAGATTCGCGACATGGAAACCGCGCAGAATCGAGGCTTTCCGGTGGTGGGCAACTACCAGCTGATCTACGTAGTCAGCAGTCTCTGCGGCGGCACCGGCGCGGGCATGTTCATGGACACCGTCCATCGCATCCGCGCCCAGGTGCGCAACAACGCACGCATCGTCGGCATCTTCTTCCTGCCCGATGTGTTGGAAGCCGAGATCACCAGCGATTTGCAGCGTCGTCGCATCCGCGCCAATGCCTACGCCGCGCTCAAGGAGCTTAACTATTTTCAGGAGACTCAGGAATTTCGCGCGCTCTATCCTTCCGAGCAGCGCGAGTTGCCGGACACCCCCTACGCACCCTTCGACTTTGTCTTTTTGATGGGACGCACCAACCGGGATGGTCGCAGCCTCGCCCGCAAATCCGACGCCGAAAACATGGCCGCGCACCTGATCCAGATGACAGCCATCAGCCACTTGAGCAGCGAGATCCTGGGGCTGGAGGTCAACGTGGTGCGCGAGCGCCTCTACGAGATGACCGGGGCCGCCGGCGAGGTGACCGGCCAGCGAATGCCTCGGCGCGGCCATTTTCTGGTCTACAGCAGCTTTGCCGCCTCCGCGCTGGTTGCGCCCCACGAATCACTGACAGACTTCTGGCAGCGCGCCTTTGTGGCCGACCTGGTGCGCCGCTTTGCCGCCGGCCCTTCGCTCAACGACCCGCGCGGCTCGCTGCCCGATGGCGACCGGCTGCGGGTGCAGAGCCTCTGGCAATCGCTGCTTTCTCAGTTGGTCAGCCGCTATGCCGCGCTGGACAACGACCGGCTCGATGATATCCTGGAGGAGATCGAGGAGCAACAGGGCGCGTGGCCCAGCTTCTGGGAGCCAATCCAAAAAACCATGCAGCAGGCGTTGATGGACACGGGCATTCGCGGCGCGCTGGCGCTCTGCGACCTGCTCGCGCCGCCCACGCCCGCCACCGCCGCGGTCGAATCGTTGCCCCGACAGCGGCTCTTCCTGGTCAACGGCGCGCCCGTCAGCGAAGAAGAGCGCGTGCGCTGGCGCAAGTTGCTGGCCCAGGAGGGCGGCCTCTCCGAGCAGATGCAGCAGGTGGCCGGCAGCTTTGGTGAATTGTTGATGATGGCCTTCAGCCCGCGCCAGGCGCGCGAGCGCGCCAAGGATATGGCCGCGCGCAAGGCGCGCTCGCGGCTCTATCAAAAGCGCGACCTTGTCGAGCGCGCGCTCGTCGACCAGATCGGCAAACAGGCTGTGGTCTTGCGCGATGCGCTGCGCAACCAGGTCAATGCCTGTGCCGTGGCGCTGGTGCGCGCCAACCAGGAAGCCAGCCGCATGGCCGACCGCATCGACCCCCGGCTGCCCGACGGCCACCCCAGCACCAGCACCTATTACGAGCTGGAGACCGGTGCGGTGGGCCGCGACTACCTGCAACATTTCTATCGCCGCGCCGGCAGCCAAGTGACGCCGGGCGACTGGCACAACGCGCTCTTGCCGCTCTTTCAACAAGTGGTGCAACGGGCCAGCGCGTCAGCGCCGACGATGTCTATACACAACTCAACCACGCGGTGGTCGAGAACAGCTCGTTGATCAGCCGAGTTCACAGCACGGTGGACATCAACCACATCATCAATGTGCAGCATGGCGAAGAGGTCGAGCGGGTTCGTCAGCGCCCGGACAACCGCATTCACCAATGGCTGGACCGGCTCAACCCGTATATCCGCTGGGACGCCGACCGCTACAGTTTCCACGAGTCCAACCTGGAGCACATCCGCCTGGCCGCGGTGCCGACCAGCCGCCAGGAAGACCCCGAACTGATGGCTGCCACGGTCGGCCAGGAGGATTTCAAATGGGTGCCAACCGGCGACCGTTTGCGCATGGACGCGGTCTGGATCGTACACGGCCTGCCGGTCACATTGTTGGAGCGGCTCGACGAGTATCGCGCCCAATATGAAAACGACCTCGACTTCCCGGTGCGCGAGGAATTTCATCTGGACCCGACGTGGGCCTACCTGCCCGAGATCACGCCGGATGCAGAAGAGCGGCCTGTGAATCCAGCCGTCATCCCGCGTCCCGATGCCGTCCGCCGGCGTAACTGAAAGATCCAAAAATAGAGATGGTCCACGAAGTGGCACGCAGAGACACAAAGAAGCGCAGAGTAAAGAACGTACATCATGCGTCCGTCTGTTCTTCGTGATCCTTCGTGGCGCTTCGTGGATCACGATTTTCTTGCAATCGCCCAACTTGACGTTCATGTGACTCGAATCTGCCGATGATTGTTCACTACACACACAGCCGGGCCGCGATCCTCTGCTTTGGCGGATGGGGGCTTCAGGTGCTCTTCCATCTGTTGCCGCGCCTCCAAGCCAGCCAGGAGCAGCGCACCGCGCTCAATGCCGCCGGGCCGGATCTCAACAGCATCACCAGTTTTGGCGCCGTGGTTCCCGAAGCGTTGCTAGACAGCGAACGCCAGGCTCATTTTTCGCTCTTTGCGCCAAAGCTCGACAGACCGCTCGCGCCCTTCCACGTCGAGCGGTTGATCGCGACCATTCGCAACGAGGACGACGACGGCATCGACCGTCGCGCCGCGTCGCTGCTTTCCGATGCGGAAAAGCGCGCCTTGCTCTTGCAACGGGCGCTCAAGCCGCACCTGCGTACGCTCAGCTATGGCGATGGCCCCTTCCGTTCGCCGGCTACCGGGCTGGCATCGCTCGCGCGGCACAGCCCGCAGGCGGGAAATGGCGTGCGCCGTGCAACCCGCGCCGACATGTTTCACACGGCATTGGAACACGCCGACCCAGTCGCGCGCCTGCTGGAAACCCACCTGATCGACCCGATCCGCCAGGACAATCTTGCCCCGGACGACCCCTTTGTCCAGACCACGCTCTATGTGATCGCGCCGCTCTTCGAGCCGTTGGCCGGCGCGCTGATCTGGCCGACGGTTGCCCAGTTGATGGCGCGGCTGGGTCGTCAACACATCTCCCAGGTGGTCGGCTTTTTTGCCACCGGCAGCTATGCGACGGACCTGACGCGCGCGGTGGAAGACAGCGCGGCCTATGCCACGCTTGCCGAACTGGAAGTGCTCTCGGGTCTGCGTCCCGTGGTCCAAGGCAATTCCATGTTGCACGACCTGATCCGCAGCGCCAACCGACCGCTCTATGACCAGGTCGGCCAGCGGCTCTTCGACCATATCTACCTGCTCGATCGGGAGAAGAGCAACCAGGGTCTGGCCCAGGACAGCCAGGAGCTGGCGCTGATGGTGGGCAATGCGCTCGAGGCGATGATCGTTGCCAGCGGTGATCTCTTTATCCAGGAACAGTTGGGCATTGGTCTGCATATCGCGGCGGAACGTCCCTACAGCCTGATCGGCGCGGCCGGCGACTATGCGCCCATCGACCAGATCCTGCACGCGGTCAATCGTCAGGAAGAGAGTCGCCTGGTGCGCGAATGGGTGCTGCGCGCATCCCCCCCAGAACAGAGCGCGTCACCCCTCCAGGCGAAACGCAAAGCCAGCGAGCTGGCAGACTTTGGCTGGACGCGGACGGCTGCGTTAAGCCAGTTGACCCGTCGCGCGCCCAGCCTCTACGAAAGCCCCGCGGCCGCAGACTGGAATGACCTTGTCTTTCGAGCGTCATCGGTTTTGACTGAGGGCACAGCGCGCGAACTGGAGCAGCTCGACCCGCACGAGTGGCCAGCAGCCTTTGACGCGCACTTGGGCGAAGTTGATCATACGTTAAACCTGGCGGTTGGCGTGCAGGCAATTGACGAAGCCTGGGGGCTTGACGCCAGGCTCACCATGCCACCGCCGGCCGCGCAAGCCCGTTCGCCATTGGGTCGCAAAACGGTCCCGCGCACCGTGGCTGCAATCCGCGAACTTTCGCCCAAGATCAAGGACGAACGCTGGACACCGGCGGTCATCATCCAGATCCACAACCGGCTTCTCAAGCTGCTGGCAGATTCGCCCACCGGTCTGCAACAGGCGCGCCGCGAGACAGAGCGCTGGCTTGCGGATGCGGAACAGGAGCTGCAAAAGCTGAAGACCCAGTCGACGTCGAGCATGCGCCAGCTTCGGCAGATTCAACAGGAACAGGCTCGCCACGAGTGCGCGTGCGTTACGAAAAAGCCGTAGAAAAAAAGCCATCGCTGCCCGGCGTACTGCTGCGTATGGCCGCGGCGACTGCGTTGGTCGCCCTCTTTGCGGCTGGTTATCTGCTGCTACTCCAGCAGCCCTGGTCGGCGAGCGGGGACGGGTTGGCGCTGCTAGGCTTTGCCGTGGGCGCATTTGCTGCGGGGCTGATCTCGGTTGGAGTGGCGCGCTCGCGCATCCAACGCCTGCGCCGCGACCGCCTCAAGCTGGCCCAAAATGAGCTGACGACCCGATTACAAGAGAGCGTCCACGATGGGTTGGTGCGCGCCCACGAACATCTGGCCGAACTCTTGCGCAGTTGGCGACAGATGTTGGTCGAGGCTATCGACGAGTTGCGCGAGTTGAGTACGCCGCCGAATCTGCCCGCCGTGCCGCCCAACGACATTGCGCCGAGCCATCTCTATGTCTCGCACCTCAACCAGGCGCTATGGGATCGCTGCCACGACTATCTGCGCGCCCAGCAGGATGCCTTTGGCGAGCGCAGCGAGGACCGGCTGGACGATCTGTGGGGACAAGCCGAGTGGCGCGAACAGATGCTGGAGTTATGCTCGCGCATCCTTCGCGGCGTGCCCACATCCACGCGCCTCGGCCCCGATCAACAGGTGGTGCATACGCTGGCGCAGTTCATCCGTCACACGGTGCGCCAATCGATTGCGCCGGTCAGCATCCAGACCCAGAACCCGTTGCGCACCCACCTGATCCGGGCACTGGCGCAAGAGTTCAGCATCGAACATATGCTCTGGCGCGGGGCAGAAGACGAGCGCGACATGCGCCGTCAACTGCGGGCGATGCGCATCGCAAACCCCCAATATCGAAGAGCCGGCGGGTCCAGACAAGCCGCTGATCAGCGGCTCCAAACGGCGTTATGTGGAGAGCGCGTGGAATCGCGCCAAGCCGACTGCCAACTACGACGTCTCGGATCGACTGGCCGTCTATGGTATCACGGTTGACTTTGCCGCGGCTTCTGGCGCGGCCGACAGCGACCTGACCCGTGTGCTGCTCGACGAGTTCAACCTGACGCTGCTGCCACAGAGAATCCATTCAACATCCTCTTTGTGCGCACCGTCCATGGGCTGGGGTTGGATGACCTGGAGTGCATCCACCGCTATCGCCAGGAGATCGACTTTCTGACCGCGGAAGAACGCATGTCGATCATGCTCGATGCCGATGTGGATGGCGGTCTCTATCAGGCCAGGAATGGTCAGAGCGCTCGACCCAACAGCAGCCAGCCTGACGCAAGGGCCGAGGGCCACATAAAAAGCGGGGTAGACTCGGACCGAGTCTACC
>JAAUPU010000225.1 GCA_012032975.1 Caldilineaceae bacterium
ATTCTGCCTGCCTCATCCCTCTAGCCAGCTCACATCGTTGCCGACTGCAATTTCGCCATCGTCCAGCACCTCGCCAAACGCACCCCCGCCCCACTCGGCATCCATCGCCGCGCGCAGGCCCAAGAAGGCGGCGTCCATCTGTTCGCAGGGACGGGTTTCGCCGTAGATGCGAATGCGCACCCCGCCGATCTGCAAGGTTTGGCCGCGGCTTTCGGCCAGTTCGATCCCACTGACCAGCAGGTTGGCGCGGCGCTCGGCTGGGTCCAACTCTGCCCCCAGCTCGCCCATCAACGCCTGCCACTTTTCATGGCTGATCAGGGTGACCTGACGCTTGCCGCCCTGATTGGCGTTGCCGGCCAAGCCCTTGCCCGCGACCAGAGTGGCGCGGGCTTTGGCATCCATTGGGCCGCCTTTGCCCCGTTTGAGCCAGATCGCCTCCAGTTTTCCTGTCGTCATTGGTCATCTCCTGCGTATGTGGGCTGTAGTCGAAGGGAAGAAGGTAGGCACGGACACATGCCTGTCTACCGCATAGGGTACAAGATTATTGGTTGGTGGCCAAAAGGAATGACCATCAGACACTGCAATCCACGTCGGCGCGACTCCTGCCAGAGGTGGCTTTGGCGATAGCTGGATAGCTGCGAACAGTTTGCACGCTTGTTTCTTTTTGATTACAATGATGGCACTCCAAACCAGTCAGCGACGATGCCGAACTTCTGATTGAGTTCAATCTGTCTGTGGAGGCCGATCCCCCCTGGCCACCGAAGAGACGCCCACTTTTTCGACAAGCAGCAACGACCATGCAAGCCACTGACGCTGGCAGGTAAGAGCTTCTTACAACTTTGAACCGAAAGGAGCTTCTCAAAAACTCATACTGAGCCTTCCTCCATTGATGCTCACAACACACCCTCTACTCGTCTTTCTTCACGTTTTGGCCATCCAGTCGGACGAATGAACCGTACAAACCGACAAACCAACTGCAAAAAGGAGATACCGTTGAAAATTCGACCTAAGAACTCCAGATCATATGCACGGATCGCAGCGCTGCTTGTGGTCCTGGCGCTAGGACTGCTGGTGGCAGCCTGTGGTGCGCCAGCGGCCGCACCGGCGCCGGCCGCTGAAGAAGCCGCACCCGCCGCGGAAGGCGCTGCTGCAGCCGAAGCCCCGGCCGAAATGGCCGACAACGTCACCGTCCTGGGCGACACATTGCCGGACGACGCTTTGCCCTACGAGGACCAGGTCTACCGCATTGCCTACAACATCAATCAGAGCGCGACGACCTTCGACTTTGCCACTGAAGTCTATGGTCGTTACTGTCTCTCTGACCTTTTCCAGGACACGCTGGTCTCGCTGGACAAGGATTTTAACGTAATTCCCGGCGCCGCCGAGAGTTGGTCGGTGTCGGAAGATGGCAAAGTCTGGACATTCAAGCTGCGTCCAGGTCAGGTGTGGAGCGACGGCACGCCGCTCACCGCCTACGACTATGAGGCCACCTTCCGCATGACCGCATCGCCCGAACATGCCTGGGATTTCTCCTGGTTCTACAGTTTCCTGGCCGATGGCGGCATCAAGAACTGGAGCAAGATCATCGCTGGCGAACTGCCGCCCGAGGAACTGGGTGTGCGCGCCGTTGATGACCTGACCCTTGAGGTCGAGACCGAAGGTGTCTTCCCGCCGCTGCCCGGCGTGATGAAGTTTGCCTTCACCCTGCAGAAAGCAGCTTTGGAAGAGCATGGTCCCTATTACAACAGCTCGATGGAGACCTCTGTCTCTTCCGGCCCCTTCATCCTCGCCGAATTTGACCCAGGCAATATGATTGCGCTGGAAGCCAATCCCACCTACAATGGCTTCCGACCGCCGCGCCTCCGTCGTCTTGAGTGTTACTGGATGGACCCAAGCGTTGAATTTGCCGCCTATGAAAATGGCGAACTCGACATGGTGCCATTTGGTTCGCTCTCTCCCGCCGATTTCGAGATCATCCTCAACGATCCGGCGCTGGCCGAGAACTATCTGCGTCATTTCGGCGACTTCCGCACTGACTATCTGCTCTTCGACACCTTCACGCCACCCTTCGACAACCTGGACGTTCGCAAGGCATTTGCCCATGCCGTGGACCGGGACCAGATCGTGCCCAACGTCTATGGCGACATCAAGGCCATGCCGGCCCATTCGATGTTGATGCCAGGCTATCCGTCATCCGACACCGAAGGCGAGCTTGCCGAGTATCAGGCCTATGACTGCGACCTGGCCAACGAGCATCTGACCGCGGCCGGCTTCGAAGGCGGCGAAGGTTTCCCCGATCAGGTGATGATGTTGCGCGGCGAGAATCCGACCCGAGCAGCGGTCTATCAGGCTGTCGCGGCATCCATCGCCGAATGTCTCAACATCAACATCGAGGTCTCCAACGTCGATCGCAAGGTCTACATGGATGCCCTGAATGCCAAACCGACTGAATTGACCTTTGGCGCCGTAGACTACGGCATGGACTTCCTGGACCCGGCCAACCTGCTGGGCAACGTCTGGAAGTCTGGCGGTCGCCACTCCTGGAAGAACGATGAATTCGACCGCCTGGTCACCGAAGCAGCCGGCCTGGTTGGCGACCCTGAAACCCGAGACCAGATGTTCCGCGACGCCGAGCGCGTGCTGGTGGACGACGTGGGTGGCATCTTTGTTTGCCCACGAATGGGCGGGCAACCTCTTCCAGCCGTGGGTCCAGGGCGAAGGATCCGCGAACCGGATGCGGTCGGCATCGCCGGCGACCACTGGGGCAACGACCAGAATATCAGCCAGATGTATATCTCCAACGCCAAGAGCGAATAGAGAACTCCTGCTAGGACACTAACCTCAGTTCCAATCACCAAGTTGCTTGGCCGGATGGGGGTGGTCACGATTTGACCACCCCCATCCACACACTCTTTCGGACGATACCCAATGACCCGCTATCTGGCTGGACGCGTCCTTTCCTTGATCTTTGTCATGTTGTTGGTCTCCATGATCACCTTCGCGCTGATGCATTCGGTGCCAGGCGGTCCTTTCGACGAGGAAGATTCGCCTCTGCCTCCGGCCGCCAAGGCCAACATCCTGGCGAAATATGGGCTGGACAAACCGATCCACATCCAGTACCTGAACTACATGAAGAACGTCGTCCTGCACTTCGACTTCGGGATTCCGTTCCAACAACCCAACACAACGGTCACTGCTCTGATCGCCAAAAGCTGGCGGGTGACGCTACAGGTCGGCGTCATGACCGTGTTGGTCTCCTTCGGGGTGGGGATCACGCTGGGGGTCTTGGCCGCGTATCGCCAGAACTCGTGGATCGACACCTCTACTACCTTTGTAGCCATGATGGGGATCACCACGCCCAATTTCGTCGTCTCCATGTGGTTAATTCTGATCTTCGCCGTCCAGTACAAGTTTCTGCCCATGGGTGGCTGGAACTCCTCTGGCAACTGCCTGATCGGCGACGAGTTTATCTGCACGGACTGGATCATGCCGGTCATTGCCTATTCCTTGGCGCCGCTGGCCATCGTCGCGCGCTACACCCGCTCCAGCATCGTCGATGTCATGCGCCAGGACTATGCGCGTACCGCCAAGGCCAAAGGACTCAATGACCAGACCGTCATGTTCCGCCATGTGATGCGCAACGCACTCATCCCCATGATCACCGCCCTGGGCGTGATCATCCCCAATCTGTTGACCGGCAGCATCTTCATCGAAGCCGTCTTTCGTATCAATGGCCTCGGCAAATATTTCGTCACCAGCATCTTTAGCCGCGACTACCCCATGATCATGGCGTTATTCCTATTGATCGCCCTCTTGTGGAGTCTTACCTATCTGATCACCGACCTGCTCTATACTTGGGCTGACCCCAGAATCCGCCTGGGTGCAAAAGGGGCCAGTTGATGAGTACGATTGTTGCCACCGCTTCAAAGCCGCAAGCCAGTCTGGCGCAAAAGCCCCACCGGACCCTGCTGCAGGATGGCATTCGACGCTTCTCGCGCAACCGCCTGGCCATGTTTGGCCTGGTCATCGTCCTTATTTTTCTGATCCTGGCGCTATTCGCCGATCTATTGGCGCCGCATCCCTACGACAAAGTCTATCTGGATCGGGTCTTGCTCTTCCCCTTCGAGCATCCCGCGCATCCACTGGGCACAGACGAGGTGGGCCGAGACTACCTGAGCCGGCTGATCTACGGCGCGCGCACCTCGATCCTTGTTGGCGTCGGCGTAGTGACCATCGCGGTTCTCATTGGCGTGCCTCTGGGGGGTCTGGCAGGCTATTTTGGCGGACGCACCGACTTCGTCATCTCCCGCTTCATCGACATCATGACAGCCTTTCCAGGTCTGATGTTCTCCATCCTCATCATCTCGGTATGGGGCGGCGGACTGGTCAAGGTGATTCTGGTTCTCAGCATCACAAGCTGGATCGGCATCGCCCGCCTGACCCGGGGGCAGATCATGTCCTTGCGAGAAAAAGGAATATGTAGAAGCCGCTCGCTGCCTGGGCGTGAAGCGCAGCAATATCATCTTTCGCCACCTCATGCCCAACTCGATGACGCCAATACTGGTCGCCATCAGTTTTGGCATACCTGCCGCGATCTTTGCGGAAGCCGGGCTGAGCTTCCTGGGTATCGGCATCAACGACCCCATTGCCAGTTGGGGCAAAATGGTGGGCGTCAGCAATGCTTACGTGCGCGTCTACTGGCATCTCGCCCTCTTTCCCACCATCGCCGTGGCCCTGGCCATGCTCGGCTTCACCTTCATGGGCGACGGTCTGCGCGACGCTCTTGACCCGAAAATGTTGGAGTAACCTTTCATGAAAACAAGCACCCATCGACATTATTTCAGGCGACATTATTCCAGACCAGTCACCTGGATCTCCCTCCTGCTCTTGGCCGCCATGCTCATGTTGGCAGCCTGCGGCGGCGGGGCCGGCGATAGCGCCAGCACAGGGGAGTCTGCTACACCTGCGCAAGAGCCATCATCGAACAGCGCACGCGTGGCGCCGACCGCGCTGGTTGCCCGCTTCGGGGCGCCAACCAGCGTGATCGATCTGACGAAAGTGGCCGAGCGTGCGGAGGACGGCACGCCCGAACCCGATGGCAACCCGGATTTGGCTCTCGGCGAGAATGGATATGGACGACTGTGTGCGGAGTGTCACGGAGCGGCCGGGGAAGGCGTGGCCGGCGAGGGCGAAACCATCATCGGCATGACGCTGGAATATGGCGCCTTTGATGACCTGCTACGTACGGGCGGTGGCAACGGCAACGAACACATCTTTGGGCCGACCAAGATCAGCGACGACGGTATCAGAGCGCTCTTGGCGTTTGTGCAGTCGCTTTCGACGCAGTAAACGGCCAGACCCTCTGTTCAGGCCAATCCAAAATTAAAAGCATCCACGAAGCTCACGAAGGAAGACCAAGATTTGACCTGGTTCTTCGTGCGACTTCGCGGATAGCTATTACCTGCACGCGCTGTGGATGCCTTTTTCCGCAGGGGGAAACCGCCGTCCAAGCCGCGCCCGGTTCGCCCGCATCGTCAGCCACGCCCAGGACGGTGTGCTGGCGAAGCGTTTTGCCCTGTCTACGCAACGATGACCTTTACCCGATGGGTTGGTGACAGATATGACACGCAGATGAATTAAAGTTCATTTCGTCGATCTCGGATTTGACGTGTCGGACTTCGTTTGCTATACTCCTTATATAGAACTGCCTGCTCCATTGCGGTGCGACGCCAGTCGCTATCGGGGGAACCGTGATGTCGGGCAGTTCTATTTTTTTGTCCTTTTTTTTTCCGAACACAAGGGCTGGCTATTCACAATAGCCAGCCCTTTTTTATTCCGGTGAACCACTTTTCTTCTCGACGACGCG
>JAAUPU010000226.1 GCA_012032975.1 Caldilineaceae bacterium
CTGAGCAGCCCGAATACCGCGCTTGTCGCAGCGGACGGCGAGGGATCCCAGAATTTTGACCATGCCGATCTCCAATATGTGGGGGTGTCCACCGACTATTCGGCGCTGCGCAAAGCGGACGGCGCATCCAATGCGTTGAGCGACTCCACCATCTTCTTTGGCATCGCCACGCATGGCGTTTGGTCAACACCCAACGAGGTGGAGTTCGACATTTTCATCGACACCGACGAGGACGGCCAGGCCGACTACAAGCTCTTCAATTCTGACCGGGTGGGGTTTCAGCCCTCCTCCACGCAGGTGAGTGACGCATTTGTCACCGTGCTAGAGGATTTGAAAACCGGCGGCTTCACCAGCCAGGAGTTCCTCAACTTCTATTCGGCCCACGCACGCAGCACCGCCATCTACAACAGCAACGTGATGGTGTTGCCTATCGAAGCTGCTGCGCTTGGCCTTGGCGCAAACAACACAGATTTTGACTACTATGTCGAAAGCTACAGCCACGATCTGAGCAGCAGCGGCATTACCGCTCCGCCGGTCGAACGCACACGGTGGTTTGCCTATGACATCACCCGCCCCGGGTTGGACGTGGCAGGGGGCGCATCGGGCGCGCCGATCTATGACGATCTTGACGGCGCGGTAGTGGAGATTGGCTACACTGTTGCCGACTATCAGCGCGCCAACGCGAGAGGTCTATTGATCTTTCACCACCACAACGTAAGCGACCGGAGAGCCGAGGTTGTGCCCGTGATCAGCCAGTGGCCGTATCGCCTCTTCGCACCGTTCATCATCAAGTGAGAGGCCCACACAAAAAGCCCGGCGGTTTCGCCGGGCCTCCTATTCAAGTTCAGCTTGTCTTCGATGCCCACACGCAATGGTGAGCCGAATGGCGCATCAAAAAGCGCCGATGGCGTGACGCTCTAGCGCTCTAGTTGTCGACAAGAATGCGTCCACAACTGGGGCATGTCACGAGCACGTTTTTGGAGCTACGCACTGAACTGACAACTCCAGTGGGAATCTGCATGTGGCACGCGCCGCAGGTGTCCATCTGGATCAATGTCACGGCCACGCCATTTTTGCGGCGGCGCAGATCCTCATATTCAGTCAACAGCTCTGCATCCATCGCGGCAGCAAAGCTTTCACGTTTTCTTCTTGAGCGCGAGGTAGTTGCGCTTCATCTTGGCGCCTTCGACCTTCAGTTCGTCCTGTCCCGCGATCCATGCGCTCTCGATCTCGTCTAGCTCCGCCTTCTGTTCGGCAAGCTGAGCGGCCAGCTCCTCCGCAGAAAGCATTGCCTCGACGCCCTGGTCATCGACCGTTGCACGATGACGTTGCATCGATTCCAGGCTGGCCTGCAAGGCTTCCAATTCCTTGGGATTGTGTACACTCCCACCCATCAACTTATCGTCCGTCTCTTTGATCCGCGCCGCCAACGACTGGGACTCCAGCTCCGCATTTTTCTGCTTGGCATGCCACTCGTGGAATGCCGCATCGGTCTGTTCGACCTTGGCACGGGCTTTCTGTAGCTCTTCTGGTTCGCCCAACAGCTTCTGGATCTGCAATAGCCGCCGCTTGACCTTGTCCCAGGTCACGTCGATCTTTTGCAGATCATAGAGCGCGGTTGTGTCGCTCATTGGTTCACCCCTTTGACCGTTGAACATTCCGTCGTGGTTGCCTGGTCATTTCTCCTCAAAATACACTCGAAGTATAACATTGCGCGACACGCGCCCCAAACCCGTTGCGCGCAGCATGGGGTCGGCCTGGCGATGCCACAGCCAGCCAGTGGCCGCCGACCCAATCCGTCGCCAGTTGTGAGCCATTTCAGAGAGTGATATAGTACGCTAGCACTTCAGGAGAGGTGCGGATAGGCGGTTCGAACAGGTGTTACGAAAAGTATGAGCGATCCCATCGTCAATCTGCCGGAGCAGACCCAGACCATTCGCGTCATGATCGTGGAGGACCATCCTTGCTCGTCCAAGGGCTGCGGCGGATGATTGAAGTTGATGAGCAGATGGTCGTCGTGGCCGAGGCAGAGAGTGGCGAGCAAGCCGTCCAGTTGGCGCTATCCCTGCGCCCCACCGTGATCTTGATGGATATCAACCTGCCGGAAAAAAAACGGGTTGCAAGCAACACAAGAGATCATGAGCACAGCCGGCAACGATGGCGTGAACGTGATTGTGTTGACGGCCTACAACGATGTGGAACAAAAATATCACGCCTATCGCGCGGGCGCGGCTGCCTACTTCCCCAAAGATGTGCGACCGGCTCGACTCCTGGCCGCTATCCGCGCCGTTGCAGATGACCGCTGTGTCTTGGATGATCGTGTGGTCAGCAAGGCCGAATTGTTCCGCTGGCTGGTCGACGAGCACCGCGAGATGGTCCCTTTTGGCGAGGCGCCAGAAGAGACCCTGTCGCCGTTGAGTCCGCGCGAAATGGAAATTCTAGGCTATGTAACGCGCGGCGCGAGCAACAAAGAAATCGCTCACCTGTTGGGCATCAGCCGGCAGACGGTCAAGAACCACATGAGCAGCATTCTCCGTAAACTCAATGTGGAGGATCGCACCCAGGCCGCGGTGCTGGCCCTGCGACGCGGCTGGGTTCGGCTCGAGGATACACGCCATTGGGCCCAGGATACTGAAACAGGCAACGTGTAGGGTCAGAATCAGCGTTTATTGTCGCTTTGAATCAAAGGCCCGTATCGGCAAGCGCCGAAAGGAACAAGCACAACCATGTCCCGTCTGCCTACCAATCGCACCGGCCAAAGCTTTGTGGAGTTTGCACTGGTAATCATATTGTTGGCGATCGTGTTGCTATCGATCCTGCTGATCTTGGGCGACGACCTGCGCACCTTCATCAACGATCTCTTGCAGACCTGGTTTCCCCAGTAACCGCCCGAACACCGACCCCGAGGTGATTCGATGAAGACAGGCCATCGGCTGGCGTCCCTGCGAACCTTGATTCGGGCGGGCGCGGATCTGATTTTTCCGCCCAGGTGTGTTGGCTGCGGTCGCGCAGGCCACCATTTTTGCCCCATCTGCTCGCAACAAGTTCAACCGACGACCAGGCCGCTCTGCAACCGCTGTGGTCGGCCACAGACGGTCGCCATGGAGCGGTGCGTCCGATGCCGAGAGGGCGATGATTCACCGCTGCTGATGGTCCGCGCAGCAGCCTTGCACACTCATCCGCTTCGCCCCGCCATCCACGAGTTCAAGTACGAAAACAGGATCGAGCTGGCCGATCTGCTGGCTCGCTATCTGGTAGCCGCCCATGCGCATCGAGAATGGCACGCTCTCCCTGTCCCCATCGGCGGCGTCTCGCCAGTGCCCCTCCACGCCGAGCGACTGGCCAGCCGCGGATACAACCAGTCTGAACTGCTGGCCAGCGCCTTCTGTCGCTTCACCGGATTGACGTTGAGATCAGAGTGGATCCAGAGACAGCGAGATACACGGCCGCAAGTGGGTCTCAAGGCAAACGAGCGGCGCGCCAACGTCATGGATGCGTTCTTGGCGACTGCGGACCTACGTGGGCAAGCTATCTTGCTGATCGACGATGTCTTCACGACCGGGGCCACCTTGACGGCCTGCGCTGCGGCTGCACACGATGCGGGAGCAGCCGCAGTCTATGCGCTCACGTTGGCGATGCCGGTCGGTGGAAACCCATCTTCCAATGACGACGTTGTAGATGTATGATGAGCCAGGTGGACTTCTCGTCACCAGGGAGCGCGACGAACGAGAACATGGTCGCAATGTCCCAAAAAGATGCTGACAAATGCGGGTTGACAGCAGCAGACATCAAGAATAGAATCTGTGTATGGAAGCACTCACGGTAGATACCAGAGTCAATTGCAGGATGGTCAACATTGGCATCGCTTTCAGCTTGGCAAAGCGACCCAGACCACCAAAGCGACTGAGGGTGCAGCCACACACCGTCTTCCCTTCCCACCCCTTTCCCAATTAAATTCGTCCGTACGTTCGACGTAAACCGTCGGTTTGCAGCGAGCGTCCGAAGATCGGCGCTTTGGTGCTGACAACTGCATCAACAGCGATCAACAATCGAAGCCACGAAAGGAGACAGACCATGGAACTGATGGTTCATGGCCACAATGTAGAGGTCACCGACTGGATCGAGGAATATGTCGATAAAAAAGTGGGCAAACTTGAACGCTACCTGCCACAGGCGACTGAGGCACGCGTAGAGTTGACCCACAGTCCCACGCGGGCCACCGATGATCGGTATACTGCCCAGATCACCATGTGGGCCAATGGACAGATTCTGCGCACAGAGGAATCCACCAGTGACATCTTCGCCTCCATCGATTCGAGCGCGGACAAAATGTATCGACAGATTCGTCACTTCAAGGGGAGGAGATACAAGAGCAAGCGACGTTCGGCCGCAGCTGCAAGCGCCGAGGCCGAATTGGCCGCGCTGATGCCTATCGAAGAGGCCGACGAGGAGCAGACGGAACCGGGCACGATCATTCGCCGCAAGGAATTCGTCCTCGAGCCGATGAATGAAGAAGAAGCGCTGGAGCAGATGGAGTTGCTCGGCCACGACTTCTTCATCTTCTTCAACCCCGACGCAGAGGGCATCAATGTCATCTATCGTCGCAAGGACGGCAACTACGGTCTACTTCAGCCCCGCCGCGGTTGACCCCGTACACATCTTGAGTTGTAACAAAAAGAAGAATCGCCGTCGGAATCCGACGGCGATTCTTCTCTTGGGATCGATCTTTCCAACCGAAGCGTTCAGAAATCCCAGACCCGATAATCCGCGCCCCTACTCGAACTGCACCCCGCGCACCGTGCGCACCACATCACCCAGATAGAGCCACGAAACCTGGCGCAACGTCAGCGCCTGGTCGAAATCGGTCAAGGCGGATACACCGTCGGCCGGCACCACGACATGAAACCAACGCAGACCGGCCGACGCGGCCGTGTGCAGCACGCAGATGCTGGAAACTGTCCCGACAATCACAAGATGTTCCACCTTCCAGACACGACTCAAGTAGTGATCCAGAGACGTGTCGTAGAAGCCATCATAGCGGCTCTTGCGGCAGACCAGATCCTCGTGCTCGGGCGCCAACTCGTCAATGATTCGCCACCCCCAGGTCTCGGCCCGGCAATGCTCCGGCCAGATCGCCCACTCACGGTCGCCCTCGTAATGGGTATCCTGGGTATACGCCACATGCGCACCGGTCGCCCTGGCTCGTTGCAACAGGCCTTGAACGGCCTCGATTGTCTCCTCTGCCGCCGGCACCACAAGCGTGCCACCTGGCTTCACAAAGTCGTTCTGCATGTCCACGACCACGACGGCCGTTCGAGCCGCTGGCAAGATCACGGCCTCCTTGAGCGGGATATCCGGCACACCCACGCTTTCACCGGGCAAGAATTGCAGGGCCATATCACACCTCCTGGCTTCATTGCTTAGCGTCGAATCTACACAAACCCACGCGATGCAAGAATTATGATCGATCCGACGGCGGCTGTCCAGTTCTGGGCGCGCGCACTGGCGGCACGAAATCCTGGCCACGAAACGCGCGTATTTTCGATTTTTTCCGGTTCGCTCCGGGAGATAGGAACCAGCAGAACAGATGTGCTGAACATCATTCAAAGTTGACAAAATCCAGGCAAAACGTTACAATCATGGCGCAGTTTACTTCCCCCCACCATGGCGATCGAAGCCAGAATCATGACCTACATCTCTGTCGGTCGCACCCGCACAAAGGAGCAAACGAATGTACCAGCAGATTACGTTGATCGGAAATTTGGGCAGTGATCCAGAGATGCGCTACACGCCGAGCGGTGTGCCGGTGACCAGCTTTAGTGTGGCGGTCAACAAACGTTGGACCGGCCAGGATGGACAGCAGCA
>JAAUPU010000227.1 GCA_012032975.1 Caldilineaceae bacterium
CCGTTAAGCTCCATTCAATCAGAGCAGTTGGTCGAGCGATTGGCCGAGATCGATCGCTTGCTTTCCCCCATCACTGCTTGATGCAGGCTGATGGTTAGATCAACCGCACACCATTTTGACAAAATAGTGTGCGCATCGTACTATGTTTTTGTAGTGCCCATTACCGCCAAATTGCGAGAATCTAGCGCATAATGGGGGCCAATGTAGCGGCGATGACAGTGTGCGGATGACAGGTTTGGGTTCTCTGTCACTCTTGTTACGCCTGAAAATTGATTTCACGTTTGAAGGAGAAGATCATGAGTGGCACCGTTAAAGTGACAGACACCACATTCGACGACGTGGTTGTAAACTCCGAAACCCCAGTGCTGGTAGATTTTTGGGCCGAATGGTGCGGTCCCTGCAAGATGATTGCACCGGTTCTCGACGAAATTGCGACTGAGTTGGACGGTCAGTTGGTGATTGGCAAAATGGATGTGGATGAGAACCCAAGCACCGCCCAGGCCTTTGGTATCTTCAGTATCCCTACCATGTTGTTGTTCAAGAACGGCGAACCGGTCGAACGGATCGTGGGCTTTCAGCCAAAGCCGCAACTGTTGAATAAGCTTCAGCAACACCTGAATTGAGTCCGAACTGGCTTTAGGATGTGTGGCTGAATGTTATAGGCTGGATATCCAAAGACCGAAATAAAGAGACGCCTGGTGCAATTTGCACCAGGCGTCTCTTTTTGCTCGTTGAATTCGCCAGCTATCCGCCGCGCGGCTCTTCAGCGGCGTCGTCTACATCGACATTGATCTCGTCCATCGAACCTGTAATCAGGTAGA
The DNA here is from genome assembly GCA_012032975.1 of Caldilineaceae bacterium. The sequence continues at coordinate 822 of JAAUPU010000227.1, forward strand.
TTGTCCGCTCTGCGATGTTGGTGGCCAAATCTCCAAACCGTTCCAGTTCGCGCGCTGCGCGTAACAGTTCGTATGCTGCTTCGACCCGATCCGGGTTCTGGAACTCCGCCATCTGTGCCATAACCTGTGTAAAGACTTTGCCGTATAGCTCATCTACCTCATCGTCTTGGGCCGCGACCATGCGCGCCACATCGATGCTGTTGTTGGCATAGGCAAGCATAGCCTGCTTGAGCATGGTGGCTACCTGAACGCCCATCTCCTTCAACTCTGGAGGCCGTTCCTGGCTCGGATATTTCAGCAAGTGTGGGATCACCTTGGCGATACCTTTGGCCTGGTCGCCCATACGCTCCAGATCAACGATCATGTTGGTGGCGGTGATGATGGCCCGCAAGTCGCGCGCAGCTGGCTGTTGCGTTGCGATCAACATGAAACACTTCTCTTCAATGGCAAAACGTTCTCGGTTGACAAGTTTGTCGGCCTCGAAGACTTCGTGCGCCATGTCTGTATCGAGCTTTTCCAACGCAACGAGCGCCAGACGCAACTCCTGTTCAACCCGGCTGCCCATCAGTAGAATGTCATCTCGCAACTCGCTGAGCGCCCGATCGAATCGTTCGCGGACTTGCATAGAAATCTCCTTTCGTTGATCAACCCCGTCGTCCAGTGATGTAGGATTCCGTCAGTGGCTCGGTCGGCGAACTAAACAGGTCGTTCGTCTTGTTGAACTCGACCAACTTACCCAGCCAAAAGAAACCGGTAAAATCGGACACGCGCGCCGCTTGCTGCATGTTGTGGGTCACGATGACGATTGTGTATGTCTGCGCGAGATCGCGCATCAACTCCTCTACGCTCAATGTCGCAACTGGATCCAGGGCAGAACATGGCTCGTCCATCAAAATGACCTCAGGCTTTACAGCAATCGTCCGCGCGATGCACAGTCTCTGCTGCTGACCAGGGTTCAGATTCAGTGCTGATTCCTGAAGGCGATGCTTTACCTCATTCCATAAGGCGGCGCCCTCCAGACTTTCCTGTACGATCCGAGGGAGATCGTCCTTCGGTGCAAGGCTAAGGACGCGGGGTCCAAACGCTACATTGTCGAATATGGTCTGAGGAAATGGATTGGGACGCTGGAAAACCATCCCAATTCGCTGTCGTAATTCTACCACATCCACATCATCGTCGTAGATGTTCTTACCATCCAACAAGGCCAAGCCCTCTGCGCGCGCGCCCGTGATCGTGTCGTTCATGCGGTTCAACGAGCGCAGAAATGTAGACTTGCCACAACCGGAAGGACCGATCAATGCTGTGATCTGATTGGCGCGGATCGAGACGTTGAGTCCGCTCAAAGCCTGAAAGTCACCGTAATAGAAGCTAAAATCCCTGATCTCCAGCTTGTTTTCCATGCGCTATTCCCTCGGTCAACCGAAACGTCCGGTGATGTAATCTTCTGTCCGTTGATCCTTTGGCTGAACGAACATGCGTGTGGCGTCTCCCACCTCTACCAGGTCACCGTCGAGCAGGAAGGCCGCTTTGTCCGCGACGCGCGCCGCTTGCTGCACACTGTGTGGCACCATGATGATGGTGTAGCGCTGTTTGAGTTCGAGCAACGATTCTTCCACCGTGGCGGTCGAGAGCGGATCGAGGCCAGAAGTTGGGTTGTCCAAGAGGATGACCTCTGGTTCCAGCGCCAAGCTGCGCGCCAGGCAAAGCCGTTGTTGCTGACCGCCGCTGAGTGCGAATGCCGAACGATCCAGCCGATCCTTGACTTCGTCCCACAGCGCCGCTTGCTCAAGCGAGCGCTGCACTCGTCGGTCCAACTCGTCCTCGTCACTCATGCCCGCCATTTTCAGCCCAAAGACCAGGTTGTCGTAGATCGTCCCCGGTAGTGGGGTTGGCAGCGCAAAGACCATGCTGATGCGTCGCCGCAGCTCGTAGACATCTGTACCCGGCGAGAATATGTCCTCGCCGTTGACCCTGATCGACCCCTGGCGCCGGGCATTCTCATCCAGATCGGAAAGCCGATTGAGCAGCCGCAGCAGGGTGGACTTGCCGCCGCGTGCTGGGCCAAACAGTACGAACACCTGTTTGTCGCCAATCTCCAACGAGATGTCACGTAGCGCTTCTGTGCCGTCACCATAGGTATAAAAAAGGCTCTGCATCGTGATTTTGTCATCCATCGTCACCACTCCCGACGACGGCGCATGGAGTGCGCACGATGGTTGCCACCAGGGTAAGAGAGAGGACGATCAACAGCAGCACCAACGCAGTGCCATATTGAATTTGCAGAGGCATGCCTGGCACCTGTGTGGAGATAACATACAGATGATATGGCAGGGCCATTGTCTGATCGAAGATCGATTTGGGCAACTCGGGCAGGTAGAACGCAGCGACTGTGAAGAGAATCGGCGCGGTTTCGCCGGCCGCTCGGCCCAGCCCCAAGATCACGCCGGTGATGATGCCGGGCATGGCGTGTGGCAAGACTTGATGGCGGATGGTCTGCCATCGGGAGGCGCCCAGGCTGAGGCTGACCGTGCGAAAGCGGGTCGGCACAGCATTGATCGCTTCTTCCGCCGTGCTGATGACGACAGGCAGGGTCAGGATGCCGAGGGTAAGCGCCCCTGCCAGGATCGATGTGCCAAACTCCAGAAAGAGTACGAACATACCCAGCCCAAACAGACCATAGACAATCGACGGGATGCCAGCCAGATTGACGATAGCCAGCCGCACCCATCGCGTGAGTCGGTTGTCCCCCGCATACTCGGCCAGATAGATGGCTGCAGCAATGGCCAGTGGAAAGGCCGCGATCGCGGTGCCAAAGGTCAAGAGGACAGTGCCCAGCAGCGCGGGCATGATGCCGCCCTCTGTCATGCCGTTGCGCGGCGGCTGCGTCAAAAATTCCCAACTTAGCGCGCCAATGCCATTGTAGACGACAAACAGAATGACCAGCACAATGGGGATCACGACCAATGTGGCGACAATCGAGATAACGATGATGGCGATCTGATTGCTTCGTTGCCGTGTCACAGTTGACCTCCGCTGCGGCGCTTGACCTGGATGCCGACCAGGCGACTTGCCAACGAGTTGATGGCAAAGGTGATCAAGAATAGGATGATGCCGATGGCGAAAAGCATGCTGTAGTGGAGGCTGCCTTGCGCCACTTCACCCATCTCCGCGGCGATCGTCGCCGTCATGGTTCGCACAGGCTGAAAGAACATGCCCGGTCCCAATTTGGGAATGTTGGCCGCGTTCCCGGTGACCAACATGACCGCCATGGTTTCGCCGATGGCGCGCGCCACGCCCAGCATCACGGCAATGACGATGCCGGAACGCGCAGCAGGCAATACGACGCGGCGAATGGTCTGCCATTGGGTGGCGCCAATTGCCAACGCACCGTCGCGGTATTCTTTTGGCACCGCATAGAGCGCGTCCTCAGAGATGCTGATAATCGTTGGCAGTGCCATGTAGGCCAGGATCAGCGAGCCGGTGAAAGCTGTCAGCCCGGTGGGAGCGCCCGCGCTCTGGATAAGGGGCGCCAGGACGACCCAACCCAGAAAACCCAACACGATGGACGGAATGCCCGCCAACATCTCGATCAACGGCTTGAGTATCTCCCGCTGCCAGACTGGCGCGATCTCGCCAAGGTAGATCGCACTGATCAGTCCGAGAGGCACGGCGATGATCACAGCGCCGAGTGTCACGAGCAACGAGCCAGCCAGGAGCGGCAGCAGGCCGTATGTACCTTCTATCGGATACCATCGGATGCCGAATATCTGGCGCAGGGGAATGTCGAGAAGGGCGGGGATGCCCTCTCGCAGAAGAAAGAAGAAGATCAGGCCGATCAGCACAATTGCTGAGATACCGGCCACCCGAATCAGGTTTTCGATCAGCCATTCGCTCCAGCGTGTGTTGCCTGGGCGGCTCTTGGTCATGTTGATGGAGCCGGTCTGTGGTGCAGTTGTCATGGTGTTACTCCTGTGGGAGCGGTACGAAGCCCAGCTCGGCCACGATAGTTTGGCCCGCGTCGCCCATCACCCAGTCGACATACTCGCCGATGTGATCGGTGGGTTCGCCAGCGGTGTACATATAAAGCCCGCGAGAGATGGGATAGCTGCCATCGGAGCCGGACTCGACAGACGGTAGCACATAGGGCGAATCTGCGTTGACGGCCACCGCGATCATCTTTTCATGTTCCGGGTCGACATAGCCAAGCCCGTCATAGCCGATTGAATTCGGGTTGCGGCGCAACTCGCTGGTGATGCCGACCGAAGAGGTCATGAGCAACGTCCAGGGTGCGAAGATATCTTTGTTGTCGGACTCGCCCATGCGAACCACTTCTTCAAGAAAGTAGACATGAGTGCCAGAGTTGCTTTCCCGAGAAAGCAGGACGATCGGTGCATCGTTGCCGCCTACGTCTAGCCAGTTCGTGATGCGTCCGGTGTAGATGTCCGATAGCTGGGGGATGGTGAGCTGGCTGACCGGATTGTCCGGATGAAGCAAGAACGGCCAACGCATCGATCGCAACGGTGAACTCCACGGGTTTGATGCCGTTTGCTTCTGCTTCGGCGATCTCTTGCTCTTTCATCTGTCGCGACGCATTGGCGATGTCTACCGTGCCATTGATCAATGACGCGATGCCCGTGCCCGATCCACCCCCAGTTACTGCGATGGCGATATTTGGGTTGACTACCCGATAGGCCTCCGCCCATGCCAAAGCCAAGTTGACCAGGGTATCTGACCCCTTGTTCTGAATTGCGCGCTGCGAATTTTCGCCGCCTGTCTCTGCTTGAGCCGTTTGGCCCGCACTACATGCCGATATGCTCAAGAGAGCAAGTACGAATACCAACACGAAAATTGTCGATCTGTGCTGTGGGTGCAACCGATTTTTCCCTTTCTACGCGCCTCTACGCGTTGATGATAGAACCGGAAGGGTATGTGTTGCCACAGGTCGCCCGCATATTCGCGAACGACTTGATAATATTCTGTTTTCTTGGAAGAGTGTGTCTGGGAACGAGAAATTGGTTGTATTCAACCG
>JAAUPU010000228.1 GCA_012032975.1 Caldilineaceae bacterium
GTCGTATGGCCGAGCTCCAGCCCGTTCTGTTCGGACGTGATCAGCAGCGCCGTGCTCGCGCCGGGGTCGAAGATGACACCCTCGGCAGGGGACGGTTCGGCCCCCCCTACGACGAGGTGCACGCCGGGGATGCGCCGCGGCGCGACGCATCAGATCCACCGCGTCAGATTCGGGGGCGTCTCCGTCCATTTTGATGTTGGCGCTGTGGTTGATGACGATGCGCAGTTCGGGAATCTCGCTGGCGATTTTCAGCGTCTGTTCGCTGATCCCCAGATCGAGCGAGAGGTCCAGATCGGCCAGCCTGCGCAGACGGCTGAGGTCATCCGGTTGCCAGAGCCGGGCGCGGATACCCAGGAAGAGCGGATGCTTGCTGAAGCGGTCGAGGTGTTCGCCAAAGCGCTCGTCGTGAATGTCCAGGTTGCCGACAAGACCTACGATGAACGGTTCGTCGTCGGCAAGGTCCAGGACCCACTGGTTGTCCTCCACCCACCCGCTGCATTCAACGACGATGGCGCCATCCATGCCAGCAGGCCGCGCTCGCTCGGTCAACCGATCCGGGAGTGTGGTCAGATAGATGGTTTCGTCCGCCGGGTCCGGCCACGGCGCACCCCCAGGACGGAAAGGGTCGTAAAGATGGATGTGGGTATCAATGATCATGGGTTTGTTCTTGACTCCAGATAGAGATGGCGTGGTTGGGTTGAGCATCGTTGCAACGGATCCACGAAGAAGGATGAACTCTTGACCCGTTCTTCGTGCTTTTTCGTGTATCTGGTGGATGCTTTTATTCTGGATTCACCTTGAGGGCTGTTTCACTCTGGCGAAGGGCGTCGCGATCTGGAGAGCCAGGAGCCTGTTGGTTCTCGACCAGTGTGAGCAGCATGGCAGCATCCTGCCGGCTGTTGACATTTAGCTTGTTGAGGATGTTGTGGACATGATTTTTGACGGTGCCTACTTCGATGACCAGGTCGTCTGCGATCTCCTGGTTCGTCATCCCCCCGGCGATCCGATCCAGAATCTCCTTTTCGCGTGGCGTCAGTTCTTCATACGCGCTGGTATCCAAGTCCAGATCGGATAATTTCTCTGACAGGTCGGCCAGGCGGGCCATCAACGTGGCGGCCATCGATGGCGAAACAAGAGCCTGCTCGTCAACCGCGGCTCGGATGTTGTGGAGCAACTCGGCGACACTGTCCGCACGCAGTACATACCCCTTTGCCCCAGCCTCGATATAGCGCAAGATCACGGCTTCCTTGTCCGGCAATCCCACGACCAGAATCCTCACCCCAGCAAAACGCTGGTAAATTTCCTTCACCAGCTCAAGCGTGTCATTTCCAGGAAGCGATGTGTTGATCAGGGCAAGGTTGATAGCTGGCTCACCACTTTCAGGCTGCGTCTCCAATTGCTCCAACGCCTCTGCTTTCGACGTCGCGATTCTGAAGACACGCATGTCTGGTTCGCCCTCTAGGGCAGCACCGATGATCTCGCAGACAAGACGAATACGATCGACAACCAAGAGACGGATCATATATCTTTACCTCAGAGTGTAGGACCAACAGAAACGAGACCCGTCGCGGAATCCAGACTCAGGAGAGCAGCATGGGTATGTTTCGCGCACACGCTCAGCTGGCCACTCAATCAAGATCACTTTCGATCTACGCATATCCAACAGACATTTGATCAACCTATGAGCCGCGCCGATGCTCTCTCGACCGGAATGCGGCCCTGCTCATCAGGCGACCGATGAGTAGTTTACTACCATTCCCTATTACGTCAAGTGCTTGACGACTTTGTGTCAAGGTCGGTCGTTGAAGGTCATGCAGCGGATTGGCGCGTCTGATAGCCGGAAAACAGATACGCATAAACAGCCTTTGCCTTGGTTTGTATCTCTTCTTCACTATAGCTTGATGGCAGACCGGTCAGGTCGCTATAGAGGAAATCATGGATGGTCACCCGGATATGGTTTTGGGAGAAGGACCTCTCCCACCAAGCTTGCACTCGGTCGAGTTCCTTCTGCAGAGTGACCAGAAGTTCAGAAGCTACCTGCTTGATGCGGACAATATCCTCTTGAGATAGTACTCTGGTCTTGCACAAGGAATATCGAATAGAACCAGCGAAATCTTCATCCAACCCCTCGCGCATGGCGCGACCCTTTTCATCATTCAAGCTCTCCATGAAGTTGAGCAACTCCTCGAAGGTCTGCTCGATGGTGACGCGGTCTTTTTCGTGGTTGTAACGCTCGACGATCTCCTCGTAGTAGCGCTGGAAGTCGGTACGCATGGGATTCTGGCGCAACATCTGCTCCAGCCGCTTTTCGATCAGGGCCTTGAGGCTCTGCACACCGGTGTTCTTGGTCTTGCTCTTCTCAAACTCTGTGCGCAGACTGTCGAAGTCGATTCGGCTGATGTCGAAGGGCGCTCGTCCTTCAGCAATGGGTGCTGGCCGGACAGTCACGACCTCGTCGACCAGGCCATGAAGCTCCCGGATGACGGCACTGATGTCGGCGGCATCTACATCTCCTTTCAGGCTCCTATAGACGATGTTGATCACATCGTAGTCATGGCGGTAGACGTTGACATCGGTCTGGGTTAGACAGGCTTTGAACTTGGCGAAGACGGCGCGGGCCATGATCTCGAAGCGTTTTCGCGTCTCATCGCTGTAGTTGATGGCCTCTTTGACATCGACAATGGCTCTATTGCGGGCAAAACCGCTCTGGCGACGGATGTCATCTAGGTTGGCGCCCAGTTCCAGAACCAAATGGGTAACGGCAGCGACAGCTTCTTCCAACTCGGCGAGTAGCTCCTCGGCTGGTCGAGCAGGATCGACTTGGGGTTCCGGCTCACCGTCGATCAATTCACCGCCGACATGGCCGGCAAAGGTGGCCAGCGCTTCGCGCAGATTGCGCAGGATGCCGCAGTAGTCGATGATCAGGCCGTTGTTTTTGCCCTCGTCTACCCGATTGGCGCGGGCGATGGCCTGCATGAGGGAGTGGGCCTTGAGCGGCTTGTCCAGGTAGAGATTGGCCAGGCTCTTGACGTCGAAGCCGGTCAGCCACATGGCGCAGACGATGGCGACGCGGAAGGGATGTTCCCGTTTCTTGAAGGCGTCTTCCACATCGAGACGTCTGCCGTCTTGTTCGACATAGCCCTCGCGGATCAGGCGACGATGGGGCGCGATATCCAGCCCCCACTTTGCAAACTTGCCCACTTCCCCCTGCTCATCGCTGATGATGACGGCCATCTCGGTCTCGCGCATCCAGGCGATCTGGCGTTTGCGATAGACCTCCTCCTGTTCGTCCTTGACGCCCGTGATTTCCTGCTCTAGTTGGCTGATGCGCTGTGCCCAGGCTGCCTCAATCTTGTCGTACATGCGCACGCAGGTGATCTTGTCGATGCAGATGAACATGGCCTTGCCCGTCTCCCAGGCCGTGCTGTAGTGTGCGACGAAGTCCGCAACAATGGCATCCAGCCGGTTCTCGGCGGTGATCAGGTGATAGTCCCGGCGCATCTCGCTTTCCAGGCGCTGGGTGACATCGATGTCGTCGATCTCCAGCTCTTCCAGCTTGGCGGCGATGCGCTCGTTGAGATCGTTGGTGGCGATGCCCAGCTTCTCGCCGCGCGCGTCGTAGTAGAGGGGCACTGTCGCGTTATCGACCACCGCGCGTTGGAAGTCATAGGTAGAGACGTAGTCGCCGAAAACCCGGCGGGTGAGCTGGTCATCTTTGAAGAGGGGCGTGCCGGTGAAGCCGATGTAGCTGGCCTGGGGCAATGCGTTGCGCATGTTGAGCGAGAGGCGCCCATACTGGGTGCGGTGCGCTTCGTCGCTCATGACAATGATGTCGTCGCGTCGCGAATAGGGAGCTTCTGGAGAGACATCCTGGCTGAACTTCTGGATCAGGCTGAAGACGTAGCGGTTTTGTTGCCTCAAAAGTGTGCGCAGATGGTCGCCACTGGCCGCACGACAAGGTTCCCTGTCGTTGTTGACCAGCCCGCAGCCCGCAAAGGTCTTGTAGATCTGGGTGTCCAGATCGTCCCGATCGGTGAGCACGAGGAAGGTGAAGTTGCCGCCCAGTTTGCGGTGGATCTTGCGGGCGAAGAAGAGCATGGAGTAGGACTTGCCAGAACCTTGTGTATGCCAGAAGACGCCCAACTTGCCCTCGCGCTCGCGGCGTTCTTCCACGGAGCGGACCGCACGGTTGACGCCCAGGTACTGGTGGTTGCGGGCCAAAATCTTGACTGTCTCGCCGGCGCTGTTGTCGAAGGCGATGAAGTTCTCGAAGAGATCGAGAAAGTTGGCTCGGGTGCAGACTCCTTTGAGCAGGGTCTCCATCTCCACCACACCCGGCTCGTCTTCGGCCAGGCGCTTCCACTGGTGAAAATGCTCCCAACGACTGGTCAAGGTGCCCAAACGCCCGTCGTCGCCGTTGGAGAGGATGAGGAACGCGTTGTGGTGGAAGAGGTGAGGAATATAGGCTTTGTAATCGGTGAGGTTCTTTTCGTAGGCCTGGCGCACCTCGATGTTGATATTCTTCAACTCGATGAAAAGCAGGGGCAGGCCATTGACGAAACCCACGATGTCGGGCCGTCCTTGCTTGAATGCGCCCTGAATCCATAATTCTCGTACAGCCAGGAAGTGGTTGTTGGTCGGTGTGTCGAAATCGAGCACGCGTAGGCGGCTCTGTTCAAGTTCGCCCTCGTCGGTGCGATATTGAACCTGCACACCGTCGCGGATCAGGTTGTGTTTTTCCTGGTTGATGGCCACCGGGGATTGAGAGACGCTGACTGCGGTGATCTGAGCGATGGCGTCGTCGTACGCGCCATCGGGCAAGCCGGGGTTGAGTTTGCGCAGCGCCTGACCCAGATAGCGGGTGAGGACCACCTCCCGGCGACTGCTCCGCCCCAGCAGGCTGTCGGGACCAAAGCCCTCGGCGTCGAAGGCGTAGACAGACTCCCAGCCGAGTTGATCGTGCAGATAGTCGGCGGTGGTCTGTTGGGCGAGGGTGTCTTCGGAGAAGTTTGAAGGAGGAAGTTTGAAGTTTGAAGTCATGGCCGTTTGCTGCGCATTTTTTTGACGATAGTGGTCAGGATGGCGATGAGTTCGTTGCATTCGTTTTCCAGTTCGGTCAGCCGCTGCGGGGGGAGGATGTCAGAAGCGGCGAGCAGGCGCAGCCAATAATGGGTTTCGCGCGCCTCTTTGCAGGCGATGCTGTATTTGCTGATGAAATCTGCGTCGCTTTGAGATGCCTGCCCCTCTTCCACGTTTGCCCCAATCGATGTGCCGGAGCGCAACAATTGGTTGGCAAGCGTGCGCGAGACCCCCGGTTTCTCATCCAGAACCTGACACAGTTTGACAATGCGCCTGGCAAACGCAAACGTCCGTTCCGGCAAATCTGATTTCATCCCTTCACCCTTCACCCTTCACCCTTCACCCTTCACCCTTCACCCTTCACCCTTCACCCTTCTGTAGTATAATCCACTTACAGCCGATGGGTCAGCGGTAGTGACGATTCCCGGAATCAGAGACTGGTGGCTTGGCCCCTATTCCCAGGATGGACTTTATGCTTGCCGTGCGGCGTGTACAGGATGTAATCGACGGCGCAGTGACGGTCCAACTCCCTGCCGACTTCACGGCCCGGCGGGTGGAGGTGATCGTCTTGCCCGTCGAGACGGTAGAAGACGAGCCAACCCGCTTGCAGGAGTTGCTGCTGACCGCGCCGGTGATATCCGAAGATGAGTTGCAGGGATTCCGTCACGTCCGGGAATGGATGAACGAATGGACCGTACACGAATTCTAATCGATACATCCATTCTGATCGATCATCTGCGGCGTGAACACAAGGAACG
>JAAUPU010000229.1 GCA_012032975.1 Caldilineaceae bacterium
CGCGCGCGCCACTCCGGTCAGCAACGCTATGGCGCGCTCCTCAACGCGCGCGTGCGCCGCCCATCCAGGATCTTCCAGGACCTCCTCGCCAAGGCGAGCGACGGCCTCCTGCCGGGGAGCAAGATCGTCGAGAAGAAAGTGGGCCAGTTCATGGGCGATCACACCGGCCAGTTCATCATCTTGCAGAGAGTTTTGAATGCCTGTGGTGACGGCAACGGCGCCCTTGCTGGGCGAGCGCCCGGTTGCGAACGCGTTTGGCATGTCGCTCTCGATGATGTAAACGCGTGGTTTTGGGATCTGCGCGCGCAGCGCCAACTGCTCGACCATCCGATGCAGATGCGGCGCGTCCGCAGGAGAAACCTCACGGGCACCAGTCATGCGCAGCGCCATCTTGTCTGAAAACCACCAAGCACCCATATTGATGGCCGTCGCCAACAACAGGGCGATGAGCATCCCTGTCTGACCGCCTATGGCGGAACCAATGAGCAGGAACAGACCGGTCAATGCTCCGAGCAGTAGCACGGTCTTGAGGCTATTCCACTTTCCGTACATGTGTCTATCTCCTTGATGAAGTGAACATTGGGCACCGGCAAAACGGCTATGTTTACCGTTTCGCTGGAGCGAACCAACTTAATCGATCTGCCATGATTTTAGGCAAGGTGCGATGTGCCGACAGTTGCCTCCAGCAAAGCCTGTGTCCAGTTCAGGCGTGGACGCAATCCAAACTGAAAAACGATACTGTCGCTCTCGCAGTCTACCTTCACGCGCGTGAAGGTGACCGAACAGGGCAGAATGTGCTCGACATGGCGCGAGAAGTCTGGGTACATCTGTTCTGCCAGCTCTTCGATATAGTGCTGAAAAAAATCGCGGCCCGATGCGCGGCGCATCAGGTGGTGTTCTGCCGCGGTCAGGCTATGCTCGACCCGCACGGAGAGCACATCGTCGCGGATTGTCGCGATCGTGGCTGTGCCTGTGCGCCGCAGCGACGCACCCAACTCTTCTCGACATCGCATGGCGACTGCATCCAGCTGACCTTGCGTGACACGAATGTCTGACACTTGAGAGAGCCGATTTGTAGCTTGGCCGCGCCTCACGTGCGAGGCAGTAGCCTCTGCGGATCCGCGACTTCTTTCATCATCCATGGCGATTCGTCCTCAATTTCTGGACCGCTCTTGACAGGCCGAGCGCAGTGCACAGTTGCGGCGCGCCGTGTCGAAACGACAAAAATACCCAATGAAAAAAGCCGACACGATCCCCAAGAGAGTGGAATCATGTCGGCTTACCTTGTAACCTGTCTTCTTCACACCTGGTGAAGACTACACTTTACCCAGTCCGCCTGACCCAAACGTACCGTATGATGGAAATTAGTATATCAAAAACACACTGTTTGTCAAGGGTTTGCGCGCCCGAAAAAATGAAAATCGCATTAGCGCTTGGTTTTCGCTACCGGGAACTTTTTGCCCAGATCCTCATCTACCGTGAGGACGATGATTCGTTCGCCTGTCTTCGTACTCATGTCTGTGTGAAGGCTGACCAGCTGGGTGCTGGTGACATTACGCACAATTTCCTCGAGCAAGGGACGCGAGCTTTCGAAGAGCTGGCGTCTCATCTCCTTCACCAAGTCGCGCCCCTCGGTCGAGGCGGCTAACTTCTGTTCGGCGGGCGTCATCAATCCTTCAAGCGTACGAGGATCATGTCATCAAGAAAGATCGTACGCGCGTCCAACGGACCGCGACCGAGATGTTCCTTCTCGAACTGGATAATGGCTTTGGTGAAATTTGCTTCAGTAATGCCGCGTGTCATTGGTTGCAAGTGTATCATGATTACTAGGTCGGCGTGCAAGCGCTGACGTGCCAGAAGAATTTCTTGCGCTGGGTCGGCGAGATCAGCAAGGTTTTCTCACAAGGTGATAGCGTGGCACATGAGACAGAGTGTGGAGCGCCAATGTACGGATTCAATTGGCGTCCGCGGACGATTCGGCAAGTTGGGTAGAGGCAGCCAATTCGCCTTTTTCAAAGCGCTGCAAGGCCACAGAGACATTTTCTGGAATTTGTCGTGCGAGTGTCCGCAGGAATCCGAGGATCTGTTCGGCGTTGATGCCTTCGTCCGCAGCGCGCTTGAGACTGCGCTGGTTGATACGATAGGTGTAGTGCGGGTAGCTGGATTGCCAGCTCGCAAAGCGTTCTACGCGGAAGCGGTCGCTGAGGGGCGTCCCATAGGCAAGATTGATCGTGTAGTCGTCGCCGATCTTGGCAGGATCGCGCGGGGCTTCCAAGGGAACTGGACAATTCTCGCCCAGCCAGTGCATGCCCCATTGACTCAGTGAAATCTGAAGGTCATCGCCTGCCGATGGTTCTGCAAGGTCGAGCGCACCGAGCCAATGCAGCGGTCCGCTGAAGAGAAAACGTAACAGCGCGCCTTCGACTGCATCCCACTGCTCGAAACCTTTCAGAAACTCCTGCGTACTGATGTCACGAATGTACCAGGTGTCGTAGTTGCCCGTTGGACGCTGAAAATCGGGTTGCGCCTCTTTGATGGCGGCGGTCACGTCCGATTGGCTGTACCAGAGGCCAGGTTGAAGCTGAGCCACAAATTGTAGAAGGCTATTGCGCGTTTGAAGCGGATCGTTGTGCCAGTTGCCGGTTTCGGTGCATTCAAGGAAGGGCGTGCGACAGAGGTCGTTCCATTCGGGCGATTCGCGCCACGCATCCCAAAGCGACCGGCGTTGGTCGGCGCGGCTCAACGCCAGGAAAGTGCGAACCCGGTTGCCCGCCAGTTGTACTGCGCCATCTTCTGTGCGACGCAACCAGCCCAGGCGGTTTGCCAGATGCAAGATCAGGGCGAGCCGAGTATTCAACTGGGGCATGTCCACATCAAAGGGGATCTGAAGTCGCTGCACAAATCGGTCGATGTCTTCAGGATGGGGTCCGCTGGATGTCAGGCGCAACCGTTCTGTGTGCAAAAAGCCGAAAAACGTACCTGCGTCCTCAAGAAAACTCTCATCAGTCAAGATGGCGCGAGCGGCGGGTGGCGGTGGAATCGGTTGGATGGCCAGACCGCCTTCGGGCAAGGCTTTTTGGGGATGAGGCAACCAAGGCTCAATATCGGTAGGCAGGTAGATGATTGTGTGGGCCGACTGGCCAGCACCTTTGAAGCCACGCCCGATGAGGCCATAGTAGTAAAGCAGCTCGGAGATGCTTTCCGGATAGAGCCAGGGGGATTCACGTTCGAGCTTGGCCGGGCCCATTTGCCGAACGCTGCCATAGCTGCGGCTGAATTGCGCCTCGACCACTTCGCCGCTCTCCGCCAGCAACATGTCGATGGCCGCTTTCGACTCGGGATGGGATTCGGTGACCTCTTCGTAGGCCATCTGCACCGAGGTTGGATCTGTGATCTGGGCAGCCAAGAGATCGACCGCTTGTTCGCGATTGTCGGCTGCGTCCAGATAGGCGCCGCGCAATTCCGCCAGGACGGTGAGCAGCAGATCTGGATACTCGGCCAACATCTGTGAGGTAGTAGGCATGTCAGAGGATAATTGTGAAATCGGGTTAGTTGTCAGGCCGCGAGATATTCGCTATACTGATTCTACTGCAAATTGCGCATTAAGGAGAATGATTACATGAGTAGAAATCCAACATATCAATCTGTTCCGGGTGGTTGGTCGCTTGGCAGCATCATGCGCGACATGGTCGCCGCGTGGCGTCTGTTGTGGGATCCACGAGTGCCCGGAGCGTTGAAGATCATCCTGCCTCTCTTTGCGATTGGATATTGGCTTTCGCCAATCGATCTGCTCCCTGGCTTGCCCTTCGACGACGTCGCGTTGATGATCTTGGCGCTTCGTCTCTTCGTGCAGCTGGCGCCGGCCGACGCGGTCAACGGTGCGTTTAATGGCGCTAACCGCTCTGGCTATTCCACTTCAAGCCGGAGCGAACCAGACCAGACCTATGCCGATGACGCCCATAACACGGTTGACACCACCTGGCGTGTCATCAACGATTGAGATTCCCCCAGGTTCTGTCCTGACCACATCTGTCTTGGCCGATAATTCTGAATGAGCGCCACCAAGCTGGACTATTCCTTCACAGAAGTTGCCAATCATCTAAACGTTGCCCCGGAGACGCTTCAGCGTATCAATCGGCGTTTTGCCGATCACCTCAGCCCTGCTGCGCTCGCGGATGAGCCACACTTTGACGGTGCTGACCTGACCGCGTTGCTTTCTATCCAGAAGCTGCTTCAACAAGGATATAGCGATGCTCAGATCGTCGAACTCCTGCCGGCATCGCCGATTGGGGTTGCCGGAACAGCCTCGGACTTGCCGACCGCCGCAGACGGCAAGTCGTTGGGGCCATACGACAGAGAAGGCGTCCTCTTCAAGGGCGTGGGGGACGTACTCAGTACGATCGCCAACGGTCAGAAGGCGATCCTCAACAGCCAGAACACGATTCGCGAGATGATCGGGGCGGTTGTCCAGGACAATTTTAATCTCAAGGACGAGAATCGCAAACTGCGCGAGCGAATGCTGGAAATGGAGCGCGCTCTGGCTGAATATCAACGTCGGGAAGAGACGCGCAAGGAGCGGATGGAGAGCCGGATGCGTGCCCTGGAAGGCACGGTCGGTGCGCTTCAGCAGCAGGTTGCTCAACTGGTCCAATTGCAGCGGCAGCAGAATCGGCGTCGCGGCTGGTTTGGATAAAGAGCTTTATGCCAGCGCGATCTGCTGTTTGCTGCTTCGAAAAGTCTCTTCCAGCATCGGCTCGCCCACCAGGTCATACTCCATTGCACCGTTGATCGTCACCTCGAACATCTCGCCGATGGGCACGCCCGCAATCCCAGGCACCAACACCAGGCCATCCACTTCCGGCGCATCTCGGTAAGAACGGCCCAGCAAAAGCGGCGCACCGCTCCCCTCGATCTCACCTTCACCCTCGACCAGAATCTCCAGCCGTTTGCCCACCATGGCCTGGTTCTTGCGCAGGCTGATGGCCTGTTGCGCCTCCATGAGGCGGCCGTACCGCTCTTCCTTGACCTCGTCGGGCACCGGCTCTGGCAGATTGGCGGCCGGTGTGTCTACCTCTGGGCTGAAGGTAAAGGCGCCTACCTTGTCAAACTCGATGGCCTGGACGAAATCGAGTAGCCCCTGGAACTCCTCTTCCGTCTCGCCAGGATAGCCGACAATAAACGTCGTGCGCAGTGCGATGTCCGGCATGGCGGCACGCAACTTTTCCACGTGATCGAAGACCATCCCCAGCCGGCTTGGACGGCGCATCCGGCGCAGCGTACGTTCGTCTCCATGTTGCAGCGGCATATCCAGGTAGTGGACGATTTTTTCCTGAGCCGCCATGACTTCGATCAGTTCGTCGCTGACATGGCCGGGGTAGGCATACATCAGCCGCAGCCAGCGCAGTGGCTCGACCCGGTTGCAGATGGCCGCGAGGAGTTGGGGCAGGCTGTTTGGCTCACCCCGGTCGCGGCCGTAATCGGTGCTGTCCTGCGCAACGATGACCAATTCCTTGGCCCCAGCCTTCACCAGCGCAGCCGACTCATCGACAATCGCCTCCAATGGTCGGCTGCGCAATTTGCCCTTGAAACTGGGGATGGTGCAGAAGGCACAGGGCGCGTTGCAGCCGTCGGAGATCTTGAGGTAGGCGCTGCCGCCCTGCACGGGCGGACGAGGCACGGCGGCCTCGAACGGAGACATCCGGGTCGCCGAGCAGGCTGTAGCGTTGCAGCGAACGGCCACTCTTGCCGGTCCGAAGGTTTTGGATCAGCTGGACCACATCCATCCAGCGGCGGGTGCCCAACAAACCGTCCACCTTGGCGACCCGGGCC
>JAAUPU010000230.1 GCA_012032975.1 Caldilineaceae bacterium
CTGCGGGGCCACGTCGTTGGCACGTCGCTGCGGATCGCTCGGTCTGCCGCGATTTGACCAGGCGTCGGTTGCGGAAAAGCGATAGCCCAGCCGGAAGGGATTCCCCCCACTCCAACTCCAGGCCAGGCTCCCTGCGTTCTTCAGCGTGATCGAGGCAACCACCGTCTGACCAGTTACCAGCGAACTGGGGAACTCGTCATCCACCCATTGCACGCGATAGTCGGGCCGGTCAAGCGTGATCGGCGCCGGCGCTTCGGCTTCTGGCGCTGGCGGCTCTGGCTGCGCCTCTTGGCCATCCTCTTCGGGTGGTTCAGCCTTTTCGACGAGCGGAGTCGCTTCGGGCTGGCTGGGTGGCCGCGTCGATTTTGGCGCCACCGGTGGGGCTGCTGTTTTCTTGGCCGTTGGACGGCCTCGCCAGCGATAGTCATTCTCCAAGGCCTGGCGAAAATCGTCGATGACGCCCTGCTTGCCTTCGATGTACCACTTGTCCATCTTGGGCCAGCGATAGAGGATCAGCGAACGGATCTGCTGTGCGCCGGGTTGCCGATTCCACGCGTCGATCTCGGCGTAGGCCTGCTGCACCCAGGTGGTGTTCACGTCGATCCAGGGGCCGGTCTGGTCACTCTCGGTGATATAGGCCGGCAGGTGGCGCATCTTGGGCGGCACGGCTTCCATGAAATCCATGAAGACCCGGAAGCCCGTCCGCCGTCCCTGAAAGGGCGGACTCAAGTAGCGATCCTCGGTGATGGCCAGCGGCTCGCTGCCCTGGGTATACGCGTGCAGGGCAAAGCCATCGCAATTGCCTGCTCCGAGGGTCTCCAGAATATCGCGGAAATAGCCCACCCAGTCGCCGTTGGGGTTGCCTGGGTAGATCGTCTGGGTGTTCCACGGCGCGACCGCACCGACCAAAACCTGGTCGTCGCCCCGTCCCGGCAGGCTGTGGATCGCCTCGCGGCAGAGTTGGTAGCAGCGCGCATACATCTCCGGCGTGATCGTTTCGCCTGGGCTGACAATCGCACCGCGGGTGGTGCGGATTTCGGTGGAGTGGTCGGGGAGTACGTTAAAGCGCACCGCCAGGCTGCGATGCAGCGGGTCGGCGTCCTCGACGACGGTCGCCTGGGCCGAGGCATGGCGCGACCAGTCGACGCTGATGCCGGGGCGCTCCACGGCATAGTTCATCTCGTTGCCGATGATCCAGATCTTGCACCCACGGCTGCCGCCGACGAAGTTGGCCACACGCTGCGCAAATTCGCCATAGAGGCTGCTGTGCGGGATCGTGCCGTCCGGCTCGAAGCCGTTGTTGAGCCGGCACATGACGCCTAACCCCTGGCTGCTGAAGGTGGTGAAGTCGATGCTGGTGGGTCGGCGGGATTGTGGCCGATGGTTTCGTTGAAGAGCACCCAGCCTGGTCTACCCGCGGCCAGCATGTGCTGCTCGCCGCCCGGCTCGTGGATGCCAAAGATGTACTCAGAATCGATCAGCGGGCGAGGCATCAACGCTCCATCACGGTCTCTGCATGCCGGGGGTCTCGACTGTCATGGCTGCGGGCGCATTCTGGGACTGGATGGGAGGGATGCGCCTCGCAGCGCGGGCGCAGCGCTCAACGTCGCGCGGAGTGCATCGGGCGGCAGGACGTAGGCAGGCAGCCGGAAACTTGCCGGATCCAGATAGGGCAGCGGGTCGGAGAAGCCGCCCCAGCCGTCGGCGCGATTGAATGGCGCGATGCGGATCGCAAAATGCAGGTGCGGTCCCTGGCTGCCGCCGCTGTTGCCGGACAGACCCAGCGGCATCCCCGGCTGAACGGCCATCGTCTCGCCAACGGAGACGCTGTCCAGGTGCGCGTAGATCGACTCGCCCCACGGGTGGGCGAGCACGACGTAGTTGCCAAATCCATCGGCCTCGAAGCCGACCGACTTCACCCGTCCACCAGCCGTGGCGCGCACAGTGGTTCCTGTCGGCGTCAAGAAATCGATGCCGTTGTGGCCCTTGAGCGGCACGCCGTCATAGGTGAATTTTTTGTAAAATTCCGGGTTTTCGCCCCAAAGCTGGCCGATATCGAATTTGCCATCGAAGGGCGCGTCGAGATATTGATCTGTGGCAGGGTCGGGGATGGATGTGCCGGGCAGCGATGCCGCTCGCTGCAAGAGCACAACGCCGTTGCTCGCCGCCTCTGCGGTCCAGCCGATTGCTTCGCCATTGCCGCTCAGGATGCCGCCCACTTGCCACCAGGTCAGCCCATCCACAGGCCGCGGGCCGGCGATCACATTCAACGTTGCCTTTGGAGCGAATTCACCCAGCACATCGTTGCCCGGCTTGTTCACCGTGCCGGGCGTGCGACGGACGCGCACTTGCGTCGCAGCCTGGATCAATTCACCGATGTCAAATTTTCCGACTGGCTTTGGCGGTTCGGGCGGAACCCCCTCTGCCGGGGCCAGAAGTTGGACGCCGTTGGGCGCGGTTTCGGCCATCCAGCCCTGGACCAGACCTTGTCGTGCGTCGGTGAAGCCGGCCTCCCACCAGGTCAAATCGTCGGCACTCTGCGGCCCGGCCAGGATCGATACGCGCGTGCCTGACGGCGCATCCAGGAGCACGTCATCGGCCGGCTTGTCCACGTACCCAGGCGAACGGCGCACACGCACGACGTCCAGCGTCACGGCCTGGTCGCCGGGTCTGAAGGCGCCGGCGGGTGGTTCGGGCGCGGGGTCTAGAAGCGCGGCGCCGTTGGGAGCGGTTTCGGCCATCCATCCCCGCTGGCCCGTGAGATCGACCTGCCACCAGGGGAGTTGGTCCGCGGGTTGTGGCCCACTGACGATGGTCATCTGCGTGCCGGCCGGCACATCGGCGATCACGTCGCTGGGCGGTTTGTTCGCATAGCCAGGCGAGCGGCGAAAGCGCACGGTCGTCAGGGTCACGGCGATGTCGCCCGGCTCGAACGTTCCCGGCGGCTCGACCTCGCCCACCTTGACGATCAATGTAGTCCCGTTGGGCGCGGTCTGAGCGAGCCAACCTTGCAGCCCGCTATCGAGGGTCCGCACCGACCACCAGACAAGAGCATTTGCACTTTGGGAAAGGTCACGAGGATCGAGAGGCGCGTCTGCGCGGGCAGTTGGGCGACGATGTCACCCGCCGGTTTGCCCAAGAATCCGGGGGACCGCCGTAGATTGACCACACTGGTCGTGGCCACGATGTCGCCAGCGCGGAAGCTTTGGGGTGGGGTTGTGGGTTCTTGCCAGCGATAGTTGTTGCGCAGGGCCAGACGAAAGTCCTCGATGACGCCTGCCTTGCCCTCGATATACCACTGGTCGATCTTGGGCCAGCGGTAGAGGATCAGGTTGTGGATCTGTTGGCTTCCTGGCTGGCTGTTCCACCAGTTGATCTCGCCATAGGCCGCCTGCACCCAGCCGATGTTGCGGTTTTCCCAGGGTACGTCCTGGTTGGTTTCGGTGATATAGACCGGCAATTGGCGCATGGAAGCCGGGATCGCCTGCATGAAGTCGACGTAGGCCTTGAAGTTGAAGTGACGGTTCTGGAAGGGGGGATCCATCTTGGCGTCGCTGTAGATGAGATTCGTATCCGCCCCGTGGGTATAGGTGTGGATGGTGACGCCGTCGCACTGCTCTACCCCAAGCAGGTCAAGGATGTCTTGAAAATAGACAACCCAATCGCCGCTCTCGTTGCCCGGATAGCGGGTCTGGTCGTTCCAGGGCGCAACCGCGCCGATCAACACCTGGTCGTCGCTGTGGCCGGGAATCGCGTGGATCGCCTGGCGGCAAAGGGCGTAGCAGCGGGCATACATCTCGGGCGTGATGACTTCGCCGCTCTCTGCCGCGGGCGCCAGGAGCGGTGCGAGCTGGGCATCGTCCACAAGCGCATCCTTCACGATCTCGTCCGCGTCGCTGGCGACAGATCTGGAAAATAGTTGCGCATCTCCCATCCCCGCGCTCAAGTTTCGCATCACCGCCTGCGCACCTCGCCTGGCCGTGGCCAGAAGACCCTTGCTCTCGCCGGAAGCTGGCTCCGGTTCAGCGTCGTCGAGCGTTTCTGCAGCGCGGGAAAACAACGGCGGGCGCTCGATGGCATAGTTCATCTCGTTGCCGATGATCCAGATCTTGCAGCCGCGGCTGTTGGCCACGAAGTTTGCGCAACGCTGGGCAAACTCCTCATAGTAGGCGCTGTTGGGGATGGTGCCTGCAGGACTATAGCCGTTGTTCAGGCGCGCCATCACGCCCAGGTTGCGGCTGCTGTACGGGCTATAATCCTGACCACTGAAGTCGTCTGGGTCGGCGCCGATCGCCTCGGTAAAGACGATCCACCCCGGTCGTCCAGCCTCCACCATATAGCCTTCGCCGCCCGGTTCGTGGATGCCGAAGATATACTCAGAATCGAACAATCGTCGTGTCATGAATGGTCCTGGTCACGTGCAGGTGCATGGAGTGTGCAATGTGGCGTAGCCCAATCTGAAAGCCAACTTCTGCAAGAAGCCAACTTCTACCAGAAACCATCGTCCTCGTTGAAGCCAAACTCTTCGCATATTCGCGAGACAACCTTGACCACATCGTCGTGGGTGCTTCCATTCGAGGCGACAAGACCATTGTGTGCGCGCAGTCGCGCTTGTTATAGCGGATTCGATTGCCCCAGCAGTCGGTCATCTGTCCGCCGGCTGCCTCCAGCAACGCGTGGGGCGCGCAGAGATCCCACTCTTTGCAGCCGGGGCTGGGGTGGATGTAAAGGTCGGCCAACTGGCGCGTGATCAGCCCCACCTTGAGGCCCACGCTGCCGCTCACCCGCTCGCTGGTGATGCGCATCACCTTGCGCATCTTGTCCACCATCTGCTGGCGGTGGCTGCGGCTGCTGACCAACACCATCTGGTTGACCTTGTTGCGGTCGCTGACCTCCAAGCTGATGCACTCATCTTCTTCGTAGAGAAACGCGCCGATGCCCAGGGCGCCGGTGTACAGCAGCCCTGGTTGGGGCTGCATGACCACCCCCAACACGGCACGGTCGCCAATGACCAGGCCGATCATGATCGAAAATTCACCGTTGCGGGCGATAAACTCCTTGGTGCCGTCGAGCGGATCCACGATCCAGACCCGCTCACACTCCAGCCGAGAAAGGTCGTCCTTGGACTCCTCGGAGAGGATGCCATCGTCCGGGTAGGTTGCCTGGATACGCGCAAGGATATGCCGGTTGGCCGAGCGATCCGCCTCGGTGACCGGTTCCTGGTCCGATTTGTAGCTCACTTCGGATGAGCCAACGTAGAAGGTATTGACAATCGTGGCTGCTTCCCATGCGACTTTACTCGCAAAGTCGAGTTCGGCGCTGAGATCGACATGAAAGCTTTTTTCTTGAGGCATAAGGAGTAATTCCAGACTCTAGTTCTTGTTCGGGTAAAGTTCGATGATCACAGTGATCAGCGTTGCCAATGACAACACGTTTTGGGGTGACCCGCTCGACGAGGCGCAGTAAACGAGGGTGAACGAGCCTGTAATGAAGCGCCAATTGCCAACGGTCCTAACACATCCTGCCAGACAGCACAGCCACAAATCGTGTCAGATTGTAGCATAGATGGCAAGACGCCATGGAAATGTTTGGCTGGGATCGAAGCAACGGGCAGAGGAGGGAAGCTTTAGTCGGCGGGAGCCGGACCGGGTAGAGTCAGCGCGCAGCGGAAGCCCAGGTGCGCGGCCGCTTGATCTGCCGACCACGGTTGGCGCGCATCGGTGCGCAGGTCCGCCGGATCGCTGGCATACGAACCGCCCTTGACGACAAACTGGAGAGTTGTGGACTCGGATGGGGATTTCGACCCTGTGGCTGT
The DNA here is from genome assembly GCA_012032975.1 of Caldilineaceae bacterium. The sequence goes on from JAAUPU010000230.1 coordinate 5,816, forward strand.
GGCGGTCC
>JAAUPU010000231.1 GCA_012032975.1 Caldilineaceae bacterium
GCCGGAGGCGATGACCTACGAACAAACTAGCAAAACTTCGGTGACATTGTATTAGTTTTCGATCACGTACACGGTTGCGTATTCTGCAATGCTGTTGCCAAGCAGATCCTCGACGATAATCCCCAGTGAATATTCGCCTGGATAGCCTTCGTAGGCAGTAACGGTAAAAGGGGTGCCGTAGAAGGTCAAGGTATCGGCCAGCTGCTCGCTGATTACCCACTCGCCATTATCATCGGCGACGTAGCGTTGCTCCAAAATGGTGAAGTAGTCGCCTTCGTGGGGCGTGATCTCGCGCGGCGCACCGGTGCCGTCCAGCTCGCTGTAGCCGAAGATATATTTGTAAGTAAGGTCGCCGTCAAAATACATCAGGGCATAGCGTTCGTCCTGGCTATCCGCAAAGGTATAAATGCCGCGCACAACGTATTCGGTATCTTGCTGTGCTTCGCCATAGATTGCTGGTTCAAAGAGCGCAAACACTTCATCTGCGCCATCGCTCAGGCTGTAGATGGTAGGTGACCACTCATAGAGAAAGTAATCCAGGTCGTCGCTTGTCCAGGCAGGATAGACAACCCCGTCGGTCTGTTCGCTCGCATCACTGGCAATAAAGTCCATATCTTCGAGGATATAGGCTTCAGTCTCCTCCTCATAGCGCGTCACCTCAATATAGATGTAGCCGACATTTTCTCCTTGGATCTGCGTACCCAGCAGCACCGTTTCAGCGGCCGTGATCTCTTCGCTGCTGACTTCCAGCGCGGTCATGCTTAGCTCGGTATCCACACCGGGCGTGGTAATTTCGCCATCGTCCGCCAAGAGCGGGGCGGCATAGTCGGCCAGATCGGCGAAAGATATCTGTCCAGTCGCCAGTGGCTTTGGACTGTTCGACTGTGCAGATCCGACTTGCCACACCAGCGAGATCGACAAACAAGCGGTAAGGCCAACCACGAAAATCAGAGTGCGAGTCCTCACATGCCTCCTCATTTACCGTTCACAACCGCGTTCACAATTCGCCCAACGCCTCGGCATCCAGCCGATCAAAAAATCTCTGCATGAACTCATGCCGTTCTCTGCCAATCTCTCGCGCGGTCTCTGTATGCAAGGTCGCCAGCAGCCGCTGTAATTTGTAGACGAACTCGTGGACCGGTGTATAGTCCGCGCCCGTTGGTCTGGCCTCGAAAGGCGGCGCTTCGTTCCAACGTTCTGTCCACAACCGGTTGTCGTAGGCGCCCGCATAGGCGAAGACGCGGGCGATGCCAATTGCGCCGATGCTGTCCAGTTTGTCGGCATCGTAGAGGCATTTGGCCTCCAGCGTCTGTGGTTCCACGGTGCGATGGCGGAAACGATGCGCCTCGATACAGTGAACGACCGCTTCAATATCGGCGGTTCCTAGCCCACGCGCCGCCAGTTGACGGGCCGCAAAGTCAGCCGCGGCCAGATGATGCACCTTGCGCCCCGCTGATTCTGTGCTCTCATCCTCGGCTTGTTGATCTCCCGGCGCATCATGCAAGAGCGCCGCCAGCCGGACGATCTCCACGTTGGCGCCCTCGCTCTGCGCAATATGGACGGCCATGTGTGTGACCCGCAAGACATGGTCGAAATCGTGGGCTGCGTCGTTGGCGGCATAGATCTGTTTCGCCTCTGTTTCGCTGAAAATCTCGCTCTCTGCCATGAGATGATCTCCTTGTGTTGAGGTCTGGTCCCCTCGGGTATAGTCAACAAAAAAGAATGGACAGGCTCACACCCGTCCATTTCTATCCATTATCGATTTTGCCGTGCTTTGCCATCACGGGTCCGTGGGTATGGTTTGCGCCTGGTTCACCGTCCGACTCCCCCGCCCGCGCATCCAAAGGATGCCGCCCGGCAAGCTAACCACATAGCCGATGAATTGCTGCAACAGACCGACCGCCGCGCCCAGTGCAGGCCCAACACCCACGATAAAAAAGAGACCGGCAAAGGTGATTTGGCGCACGCCCAGCCCGCCAGGCGACAGCGGCACGATGAGCAGTGCAAAGACGATGATCGGGTTGATGGCCAGCACTTCCAGCAGCGAGATCGCGCCCGGCTCGATGGCTGCGGCGATCAGCCAGATATTGACGCTGGTCAAGATGACGATGGCGAGGCTGCCCAGCGCGGTCAGCAGCAGTGCGCGGTAGCTGTGGCGATAGACATTAAACGCGGTCGCCAGCTTGTGCCAGATCGGCGTCGTGCGGGAGGAAAAAGGCAGTAACCCAAGAACCCGCTCGGCAAATTCCTTCAACCGGCGGCTCAGCAGCGCGGTCACCACGGCAAAAAGCAGCAGTGTGATGAGTACGCTGCCTATCGCAGTGAAGCGCATGAAGAGGAGACCTTCCTGGCTGAACTCTGTACCATCCGGCTTGCCAAAGAGCAGCATCGTAATCGAGGCGATGGCGGCGAAGAGCATGAAGACCATCATGCCGATGAAGCGGTCGATGAGGATGCTGGCCGCGGCGTCGGCGGTGCGATGGGTGTCGCTGACCAGCGCATAGCCGCGCATCACGTCGCCGCCCACCTGTGCTGGCAAGAAGTTATTGAAGAATTCGGCCATCCACTGATAGCCCAATAGTCGCGACGTAGGAACCCGAATTTCTGCCGCGCGCAACAGGACGCCCCACTTGATCCCGCTGAGCGCCACCGCCGCGGTGTAGCAGGTTGCGCCGGCCAACAAGAGCAGTTTGTTGGCATCGAGGATTTGCCGCCATAAGAGAGCCGGGTCATCCAGTCTTTGGAAAAGCAGGTAGATCAAAGCGATGCCAATCGCCAGTTTGAGCAGATTGATCAGATGGCTTTGGGCGAGGGGGTTCCGGTCGGTTCGGTTTCTTGGGTGGAGAAAGTCATTGGGCCTGTCTCCACGTCGCCAAAACGGTTCGGAGCGGTCGGGCGCTTGGCATCTGGCAACGATTAACCATTCAGGCGAGCAAGCAATTCTTTGGCCCTGGCGTATTCATAGGTCGGTCGCAGCCGACCAAATCCTTCTTCGGAGAGCGTTTCGATTGCTGTCTGAAGCCGTTCGATCTGCGTCACAAATGACCCTTTCCCACAAACAGCGATCTGGAGCTTTTCGTCACCCAGATTACTGCTTCACCTGGGTGCGCATGGACACAGCCAGCGAGTCGCTCTGCCCTTCGCCAACTTCCCCATTCTTGGCCGATTGGCGCACACCCTGCACATCCTGTTTCTGAGTCCAAGCCATGCTCCAGACCACATGCCGGTCGCGCTTGATGGCGAAATCATACCAGCCCATCAGACGACTCCAGCCTTCTAGCACCGCAAGCAGGAAGAGCACCCACAACAGACGCAGCACGCCCCACACTTCCTTAAGCGCGACCCGGAAGACCCGGCGGTTCTGGATGCTGCTCACGGCATAGCCATATTTGTGCTTCAAATAGAGATGGCCCGCGTGGTTGCGCCGCCGCTGGCGGACAAAGTCGCCAATGTTGGTTGGCCCAGTGTTGTAGACGATGGCGTCGGGCGCATATTGGACGGTCATGCCATGCTTGACGACCAGCGCCTCGACAAATGCTTCATCCATGGCCACATCGGGCGGGATGTGGTCGAAGACCTTGCGGAAGGCAATCATCTCGCCCAGCCGGGGAATCTCCAGGCAAAGCTCATGTTCCATACGCAGGCGCAGATGGCTGAGCAGACCGGCGATGTGGTCTGGCGTGTTGACCGCGACCTTTTGCGCACCGACCATGCCCACGTGCGGGTCGGCAAACATGCGTACCATGTGCTCGACCGCATACTCGTGGGGGATGGTGTCCCCACTCTCGACCACGCAGATGTTGCAGGTGGAGGCGGCGAGGAAGAGATTGACGGCGCTGGTTTTGCCCTCGCGCCGCTCTTGCTGGAAGAGCTTGACCCGTTCGTCCCGCCGCGTAAACTCTTCCACGATCTCCACAGTGCGGTCGGTGCATGCGCTGGCCACCACAATGATCTCGGCGATCTCGACCTGGTGAAGATGCTGATCCAGCAGCGCCTCCAGCAAGTTGCCGATGTTCTCTTCTTCGTTATAGGCCGTGACGCCTACACTGCAACGCAGCTTTTCATCATCCAACGCGACGTCTCGTTTCTGCTTCATGGTCTCGACATAGTTGGTGCGTTCATGGTACAGGGTGAAAGGCTCGGTCTATTGTTCAGTCACGAACTTGGCAATGGTCACGCCGTCGCCGCCTTCGGCCCCTTCGCCAGAGCGATATTCGCTCACCACCGGGTTTTGCCGCAACATGTCGCGCACTGCATCGCGCAGCGCGCCCGTGCCTTTGCCGTGGATGATGCGCACCCAGGGCAGCCGCGCCAGATAGGCATTGTCCAGATATTTTTCCAATCGCTCCAGCCCCTCTTCGACCCGCTCGCCGCGCATGTCAAGCTCGATCCCGGGCTTTGCGCCGCCCCGCCCTGCATCGTCACGCGCTCGGGTGCGCTCTCGCGCACGGCTTTCTGACGAAGCTCCAGCCGCTTGATGGGCAGCTTGAGGCGAAAATTGCCCAGCTGCACATCGGCCTCTTCGCTGCGTGGGTGCAAGGCCAACACCTCGCCGCTGGCCTGCAAACTGGCCACCCAAACCCGGTCGCCGATCTCGATGGGGCCGGCCAGCCGTTCTTCGCTTCGACCCGGCAGGATCACATCGCGGGCGAGTTGGTCGGTGCTCTGATGCCGCTTGGCCAATTCCCGCTCGGCGCGGGCGAGAAACTCTTCGTGGACATTGCCGCCAGAGAAGGGGCCATTGCTGGCAAGCTGGCGGCGAATTTGCTCAATCTCGCCGCGCGCTTCGTCCAGCTCGGCTTCCATGCGCGTGCGCGTTTCCAGGATCACGGCGCGGCGCGCTTCCTCGATGCTGGCAAGCTGGTAGCGCAGATCGGATTCGAGAACCTGGGCATGCTGCTCGCGTTCCCTGGCTCGATCGCTCAGTTGTTGTGCTTCCTGTTTGGCGCGTTTGATGTCATCCAGCAGCGCGTCCGCTTCCAGCGAATCGGGGCGCACGATGTTTTCCGCCGCCTCGACGATGGTGGGGTTCAACCCCAGACGCCGCGCAATGGTCAGCGCGTTGGAGCGCCCGGGCAGACCAATGCTCAGCTCGTAGGTTGGGCTGAGCGATTCCACATCGAACTCGACCGAGGCGTTGCGGACGCCTGGGGTGCTGTGGGCATAGAGCTTCAGGTCGCTGTAGTGGGTGGTGGCAAAGGTGGTGATGCCACGGTCGCGCAGATTGTCCAGCAGCGCCATGGCCAGCGCCGAGCCTTCGTCGGGATCGGTGCCCGCGCCCAGTTCGTCCAACAGCACCAGGCTGCGCGGGTCGGCATCCTCCAGCAGACCGATGATGTTGGTCATGTGGCCGCTGAAGGTACTCAGATTCTGCTCGATGCTCTGCTCGTCGCCGATGTCGGCATAGACGCCCTCGAAGACAGAAAGACGGCTGCCTGGGTCCACTGGCAACATCAAGCCAGCTTGGGCCATGAGCGCCAGCAACCCCACCGTCTTGAGGCTGACTGTTTTGCCGCCGGTGTTTGGGCCGGTGATCACGATGAGATAGGTTTCGTCGTCCAGATAGACATCGACCGGCACCACCTGTTTGGGGTCCAGCAGCGGATGGCGTGCCCGGCGCAAGTCGATCACAGAGCCAGGGTGGGCCGAACCATCGATGTCGCTGCCGTTTTTCTTGGGCGGCTGAAATGTTGTCATCTCTGGCACGGAAGCATCCAGCGTGTAGGCGTATTTGGCCTTGGCAAAGGTGAAGTCCAGTTGCGCCAAAATCTGGATATTGCGCCGAATGTAGACCGCCTCGTCCGC
>JAAUPU010000232.1 GCA_012032975.1 Caldilineaceae bacterium
CCAGGCGAACTTCCTCGCTGACTCCGGCGACGGCTGGGCACGCTGGGAATGGTCAAGTCGTAGTCGGCGCGCGTCACGGTCGTAACAGCCAATCCTTCCAGCGCTTCATCAGAAACAAGTGTGACAGTGGTGGTAAAGGTCTCTGGGCGGGTGATGTCGCGAATCGTCAGATCGCCGATGATGTTGAATTCGTAGGAACCGCCGACAGCGACCGCCTCGGGGAGTCCTTCGATGGCGGTGGGTTCGAACGTGATGTAACGATATTCGTCGCGCACAGATTGCAAGATGTAGCGGCTGATGGATGTATTCCGACGTCGGCTATCGGTGGCAAAGTCGCGCGCGTCGATCTCAATTTGGCCGACTTGCGCCGTAGTCGGATCAGCCAGATCTACGGAGATGAAGCCGGTGACCAGCGACGTCACGCCGATGACGGTCTTGTCCTGTCCCAACAGGATCTCGTCCACGAGAAAACGCGCTTCGGTGGCCGTCGGGTCAAAGTAAAAGAGCGTCTTGGAGCTTGCTTCTGCCGGGGTTTGTGCGGCTTCATCGCTCGTCGGAGTCGGCTCGACCGGGATCGTGGCAGTCGGTTCGCTATCGGCTTGAGCGACGCTTGAAGACGCAGCGGGTTCTTCTTCCGGCGTAGGAGTGCGTCCACATCCCACTAGCAGCAATGGTATCAGAATCAAGGCGAAAAAGGAAACAGCTTTTCGAGAGTTCATTTGGCCCTTTCTTTCACTCCTCGCAACGTAGGCTAGATTACGCATTGGGCAGCGCTGAGACTGTGGTCGCCATTACGTTGAGCAAAGCCGTTGGGAAGTCGTAGTGTAAAGCAGTGCTGCCGGGTCAACTCGTCAGTTCGCCAAAGCGGAGGGCAATGGCCAAGGCCGGGTCGACTGGCGCATGAACTCGCTCCAGATTTGGCGGGAGATGGATGGTGGGTGTTGGCCGGATCGATTTGCCCTCAACTGGGCGAGCCATTGACGCTGCTCTTCCAACATTTCGCTGGCCATGGCGCGGATTTCGGCCAGCGTCAACACCGCGCTGCTCAGCGGGTCCAGCGCGCAGGCATGGACGATCGCTTCCGGGTCGCCGGAGAGCGCGGCTTCGACCGTCAACCGTTGGACGTTGATGTTGGTCAGGTTGAGCGCCGCGCAGCGACTGGGCAATGGTCCAACCATCACTTTGTGCAGTCCACCGCCATCGGCAACCATCGGTCCTTCTGCGCAGCAATCCGCCGGCAGGTTGGCAATCATGCCTTGGTTGATCACGTTGCCCTGGAAATGAAAGGGCCGACCGGTCACAACCGCCTCGATGATATAGGAGCCGTACTCGATGCTGCGCGGCGGCAGCGCGGTTGGCTCGTCCGCGAGAATGTCGCCTTCGGCGTAGCGAGCGTCCACCAGCCGAGACCAGGCTACATGCGCGCCGGTCTGACCGCCAAAGGCCGGCTCGTCGCAATAGAGGTCGAGCGCGGCCTGGTTCTTGCGAAAATAGGGCAGATACTCGGAAAGATGGCCGGTCGACTCGGTCATAAAATAGCCGAAATGCCGAAAGGTCTCACCGCGCACCTTTTCGTTTGCGTAGTAGGCGGGTTGCTCGAAGCGTTCGCGCAGCAGCGGGTAGAGGTCGCGACCGCGATGTTCCAGACGGAGGAACCAGGCCATGTGGTTGATGCCCGCGCTCTGGTAGCTGATCTCCGCTTTGGGCACGCCAGTGTAGCCGCTGATCAGGTCGAGCGTGACCTGGACACCGTGACAAAGGCCGACAAACGGGACATGGGTCTGGCCCAAGGCCCAGCAGATCATGGCCATCGGGTTGACATAGTTGAGTAGCGGCGCCCGTGGACAAAGCTCTTCCATATCATGCGCCAGCTCCATCGTGACCGGAATGCTGCGCAGCGCTCGAAAGATGCCCCCCGGTCCCAAGGTGTCGCCGATGCACTGATCCACACCGAAGCGTTTTGGCGTGAAGTAATCTGCCTCCGTCGCGGCCAGACCGCCGATCTGGAAGGTGGAGATCACGAAGTCGGCATCGGCCACCGCCTCGCGACGGTCGGTTGTGATCCAGACGTGCGCGTCGAGTTCGTGGGCCGCGATCACGCGTTGGGCGAAATCGAGAACCTGGCTGGTCTTGCGCGTGCTCGGCGCCATGAGACAAAACTCCAGCCCATCCAGACCGCTGGCCAGGATGTCAAGGATCAAGGTTTTGCAAAAGACAATGCTACCTGCACCAATGATGGCAATTTTGGTCAAGAGAACCTCCCGATTCAGGCTGGCCGACGGTGAACAACTCGAACTGAAGGAGTGCAAGATGCCATCAATGGCAGAATTGAGCAACTTCAGCAGACAACCCATTTTGCCTGCCCACAGCCAAAGTGGGATACTGGTCTTCACCATCAAACAGCGCTTCTATCCCATCGGATGTCGGTTGGTCTTTTGCGCCGGTGCGACCCCAGAAGCCCAATGACAAGGAGAGCCAACCCATGCCTACGGAGACGCACACTCAAAAGCTGCGCGGCGTCTATCCCATCCTGTTGACACCCTTTGACGAGCAATCGCGTATCGACGAAGAGAGCCTGCGCAAGCTGATAGACTTCAATATCGATGCCGGCGTCCATGGCTTGGGTGTAGCCCTGGCCAGTGAGATCTTCAAGCTCACGGAAGCTGAACGAGATCAGGTGATCTCCACCGTGGTCGACCAGGTAAGTGGCCGCGTGCCTGTGGTCATCAACAGCGGCGCGGCTGGCACAGACCTGGCCGTCTTTTACAGCCGCCGCGCACAGGAACTGGGCGCGGACGCGCTGATGGTGCTGCCGCCCTCCTTTATGCCCGCCGCGGGCGACGAGGTGGTCGAATATTATCGCGCGATTTCAGACGCGGTCAGCTTGCCGATCTTCATCCAGGACATCACCAACACGCCAGTCTCCGCCGAGTTGGCGCGGCGTATCGCCGAAGAGTGCGAGTGGGTCCAGTACATCAAGGTTGAGAGCCTGCCCGTCACCGCCAAGGTGGTGGATATGGTGGCCAAAGCCAGCCATCTGTTGACCGTCTTCGGCGGCGCAGGCGGCGGTTACTTTGTGGAAGAGATGCGCCGCGGCTCGGTGGGCACCATGCCCTTTTGCACCCAGCCCGAAGCCTTTGTCCAAGTTTGGGATCACTATCAAGCTGGCGATGAGGCGGCCGCGCGCCAGGTCTTCGACAGCACGATCCTGCCGCTCAATCGGGTTGCTGGGCAGGGCGCGGGTCTCTTCTTCCAGGCCCACAAAGAAGTGCTGCGCCAGCGCGGCGTCATCGCCAGCGCCAAGGTGCGCAGCCCATCGGCCAGCATGGATGAGATGACGGCTGGCGAGCTTCAGCGTGTAATCGACCAACTCTATTCGGAGTAGCGCCGTGAACCCACCATTTCGAGTCCTGCTCGCCGGTTGCGGCGGCATCAGCCGCGCCTGGCTCTCCTATGCGGCGACCCATCCTGATCTGGACTTTGTAGCGCTGGTCGATCTGCTGCCGGAGAACGCGCGCACCCGGCAGACGGAGTACGACTTGGACGATGCGCTCATCGAAACAGATCTGGCCCACGCGCTGGCGACCAGCGCGCCGGACATCGTCTTCAACTGTACGATCCCTGAAGCCCACACCGAGGTGACGCTGACCAGCCTCCAGGCAGGTTGTCATGTGCTTGGCGAAAAGCCGTTGGCAACCTCAATGCAAGACGCTGCGGCCATGGTCGCAGCCGCGCAGAGCGCCGACCTCATCTTTGCCGTTATCCAAAACCGACGCTATCTTGACGGCATCGTTCGCTACCGGGATCTGGTGCGCTCGGGTCAGTTGGGACCGCTGACGACGCTCAACGCGGACTTCTACATTGGCGCACACTTCGGCGGTTTTCGCGATGAGATGGCGCATGTGTTGCTGATTGATATGGCCATCCATTCTTTTGACCAGGCGCGCTTCATCGCCGACGCCGACCCTGTCAGCGTCTATTGCCACGAGTGGAATCCGCCCGGTTCCTGGTACGCGCACGGGGCGTCGGCCATGGCCATTTTCGAGATGAGCAATGGGCTGCTCTTCAACTATCGGGGAAGTTGGTGTGCAGAAGGGTTGCAGACGGCCTGGGCATGTGACTGGCGTGCGGTGGGACAATTTGGAAGCGCCCGATGGGATGGCGAGGATGTGATCAGCGGCGAAGTTGTGGTCGGCGATGAGGGATTCTTCCGACCCAAGCGACCCGTAGAGGCGGCGCCGCACACGCCCTTGACCCACACCGGCCACGCCGGGGTGATCCACGAATTCATCGAGTCGATCAAGGAGGGCCAGACCCCGCAGACCATCTGTACCGACAATGTCAAGAGCCTGGCTATGGTCTATGCTGCCATCGAAAGCGCCGAAACTGGACGCAAGGTGCCAGTGCGATACTAGATTCAAACGCGGTGTAGATTGGAGATTGGATGACGCCTGACCAATCTCCAGTCTCCCAATCACTAAATTACCGATTTCCAAAGCCCCTACAACGGCCAGTCTCGCAAGATCCTCTCGGTCTCCTCGGAATGACCGCTCTCATCGCGCACCATGTCCTCCAACTGCACAGCCAACCCTTTGTCACCGGCGGCTTCGGCTTCCTTGGCGCGCTGCGTATAGTCAGCAGTCGCCTGGCGCTCGGCGGCCAGAACAGCCTCGAGCATTTCGCGGTTGCTGCCGGCTGGTGGAACCGGGCGCGGCGTGGTGCATGGCTCGCCACCCAAGGCAACGATTTTGTTGGCCAGATATTGGGCATGCAACTGCTCGTCCGCCACCTCGGTCAGGAAGAACTGGGAGAGCTGCGGGCGGTAGGGTCCAGTCGCTTTGGCCGCGTAGGTAATGTATTGGATGATGGCGCTCAACTCGCCGGACAGATCCTCGTTGAGATGGTCGATCAGGGTTTGCTTGTTCATGTCAGCCTCCAGACTATCGTGATGGGCCGACGCAAAATCGGCCAATTTCGCGACTAAATTGAGTGCAGCACCGCAGTTGTATTGCCACAGATTTCGTAGAATCTGATGCGCGTACCAGCCGACGCACCGCGCACCACGTCTCGAAACTGTGTACCTGCTTCAGCCGTTTTCAATCGTCGCTCACTTCAGGCTAGATCGAAACCGCATCAAGTGTCAGTGACATTCGCATCCGTTTGAGCGGGTCGTCGGTCCAATCATTGGGGTGTATTCAAAGTCAGCTGAATACACCCTTTCTGTTTTGGATGCGCGTTACGTATCTCCAATCTCCTGATCTCCATTCTCAACCAGCTTGTCGCCTAGAACTTGATCTTCTTGAACTCCTCCGCATATCCATAGCCGGGCGCTTCGCCACATTTGGCTGAGCGTTCGCGTATGCGCTCGTCGAGCTTGGTCTTGTCCTCGCCGACCTGGCTGACGTGGCAGGCCAGGGCAGCGATGCGTTTGTCGATGGTGTCGGTGATATCTTCCCAATGGTCGGCGTGGTCGGTCCAGAAGAGGTAGACCTCCGAGACGCGCCAGGGATCGGCGTGATTGGCCAACTGCTCCGGGAAGATGTTCCACTCGCGCGCGGCATAGATGGCGTCCAGCGCGGCATAGCCCGCGGCGCGGTGGTCTGGGTGCAGTTGGTAGTGACGCCAGGGATCGATAGCGCCGACGATGTGAGGTCGATGGCTGCGCAGGATACCCGCCAACCGGCGACGTAGATCGAGCGTGTTTTCCAGCAGCCCGTCTGGATAGCGGAGAAAGATCACCTCTTCGACGCCGAGCGCGTCCGCCGCGGCGCGTTGCTCGGCCTCGCGCTGGGCAGCCAGCCG
>JAAUPU010000233.1 GCA_012032975.1 Caldilineaceae bacterium
TCTGCTTGTCCGCCTGCTCAAGACAGGGGATCAGCTTGAAGAGAAAGGCCACGTCCGCTACCTGCTCCGGCGCACCCTGCAACAGATCCCAGACCTGCGCTACTCCGTTTACCTCTGCCAGCGAGAAAAAATCGTTCAGGAAATCGACCTGGTCCTGGTAGATGTCGCAGGCATGGTAAACGCATGTTGGCGCCAGACTCATCCACGGAATTGCCAGCGGATTGAGGCCGCACCCAAGGTCGAGTATGCTGGCAATCGGCGCCATGTCGCTCAGCAAGGTCGTGTAGAATGCATCCAGGATCGGCAATCGCTCGGCGGTGGAACGATGGCGCTTCATCAACTCGATGCAAACAGGGCGGAGCGCGTCTTCGTTGTTGGCGACCCGCAACTTTGCGACCCGCAACTTTGCGACCCGCAACGCCTCGATCCATGTCGCATAGTCAGGTTGTCCCTGCTGGTAGGCCGCGGCGATCTGGTGTAGCTTGTTCTTGGTAGCTTTGACCGCAGCTTTCACATTCGGGCGATTGGCCAGCTCGCGCGCCCCGATCGCGGCCACCAGGTCGGGCGCGATGGCTCGGTATTTGGCCGAGGAGAGAACGGCTTGCGCCAGTCGGTCGAGGTCGATGGTCTGGTTCACGGTTTTGGAGGAAGCTTTGTTTGACCTGCCAGGAAGTTGATGGGAGATGTGGACCACTTTTTAACAAGTGGACGCACCACGCTCTACGCACCATGCGCCAGCCGCGCCATCAACCGCATCATAAAGCGCAAGTTGTGGAGGGTGGCCAGACGCAGGAAGGCCGCGTCGTTGCTCTTGAAAAGGTGATGCAGATAGCCGCGAGAATAGTGGCGGCAAGTCAGACAGTCGCAGCCATCGTCCAGAGGTTCGCGCGCCTTGATATGCTTGGCGTCGTGGATGTAGACGAACGAAAACCAGTCGCCACTATCGTTGAGGTCGGGCCTCTCCTCGGTAAATCGATAAAGCCGGCCGCGGCGTGCATCGCGCGTCGGCAGCGCGCTATCGAAGGTAGCGTATCCGATTCGCTGGCATCGTGCGACGTAGAGAGGATGGCCCACGCCCAGCGCGTGCATCGGAAAGTCGACTGGCAAAAGCTCGCGTGTGTAGCTCAAGAGATCGGTGAGCAGATGTCCGTCAGCGTCAAGCGGCCAGCCGCCGAAGCCATAGCCGTCGAAGCCGATCTCCAGCAAGGCCTCCACACACTCCCGGCGCAATTCCAGCGAGCCGCCACCCTGGATGACGGCAAAGAGCAGCGGACGTTGGCTCGCGTCCAGTCGCTTTTCCCGCATCAGCCGCTCGAACTCGGTCTTGCAACGCCGCGCCCAGTCGATGGTGCGCCGCACCGACGCGGCCTGAATCTCTGGCGAATCATCGATGTGGGTGCAGTCGTCCAGACACATCAGCATGTCTGCGCCGTATGCGACCTGGAGCTGGATGCACTTTTCCGGGGTCAGCTTGAATTTGCGGTTCTGGCCATCGGGCTGGATAACGATGCCGTTGTCGGTCAACCGACCATACCTGGTATTTTCACGGATCAGCGAGTAGGCCTGAAAGCCGCCGGAGTCGGTGAGGATGGGGCGGGGACCAGGCGCACATTTCGTGTAGTCCGCCCAGCGCCTGGACTGTGGACGAACCGGGGTGCTGCATGAGGTGGTAGGTGTTCATGACCAGCGCGGGCACGCCGCAGTTCAGGAGGTCGGTGCTGTCAACGCTGCGCACCACGCCGAGAGTGGCGTCGGGCAGGAAGGCGGGAAAGTCGAGCGGGCCGCTGGGCAATTGGAGCGACGCGGGAGCAGATATCTCGGCAGGCATCGCAGAAGGGGTAGAGGCGCGACCATCCTGCTCTTGGTCAACCATCAATAGCTCTGCTTGAGCGCGCGGCGCAGGTCGCGATCGCTCTCACGTTTGGCGATGGTATCGCGTTTGTCGTGTAGCTGCTTGCCGCGCACCAGCGCGATTTCGACCTTGGCCAACCCTTTGGCATTGATCAACATCCGCAAGGGGACGATGGTCCAGTTGCGCTGGGTGGCCTGGCTGTGCAGCCGGTCGATCTCGCGCTTGTGGAGCAGTAGCCGCCGCTGGCGCGTCTCGTCGTGGTTGTTGCGGTTGCCCAGCGCATAGTGGGCGATGTGGACATTGGTCAGCCACGCTTCCCCGTTGCGCACCAGCACAAAGCCATCCTGCAAACTGACGCGGCCAGCCCGCACAGACTTGATCTCGGTGCCGGTCAGCGAGATGCCGGCCTCAAAGGTCTCCTCGATGAAATATTCGTGGCGCGCCTTGCGGTTGCTCGCGACGGTGCGCGGTCCGGTAGGTGTCGTATTGGAATTGCTTGTCTTCTTGGCCATCGTCTCGCGTAAAAACATGATGATCCACGAAGTTGCACGAAGGCTTACGAAGGAAAGTTCAAACTTCGTGTCCCTTTGTGTCCCCGTGGAGGGTTTCTATTTCGGATTCCCTTGAAAAGGTCGAACGCTCATTCTTGGATCTCTTCTTGCAGATGCTCCAGCGCCGCGTCCAACTGTGGATCCTCGGGGGAAGGTTCGGCCTCCGGGTCGATTGCGATGGTGATGTCCGGCTCCAGCCCCAGGCCGTCGATGGAGCGATCCAGCGGTGTGTACCAGCGGGCAACGGTCACCCGCATGATTGCGCCGTTGCTCATGGTATGTGGCAATTGCACGCTGCCCTTGCCGAAGGTCTTCTCACCGATCAGCGTGGCCCGGCCGGCATCCTGCATCGCACCGGCCACGATTTCGCTTGCGCTTGCGCTGCCACCGTTGACAAGGACGACGATGGGGATCTCCTTGACCAACGCCTTGCCGTTTGTCCTGTAGGTTTCGGTCTTGCCGTCGCTGAAACGCTCTATCAAGACCACCTGATCTTGAAGAAAGACACTGGTCACCTTCACCGCCTCGCGCAGCAGACCGCCCGAATTGCCGCGCAGGTCGAAGACCAGCGCGACTGCATCCCGGGCCATCGCGTCGTCCACGGCCTGGCGCACCAGTTGGCCGGCGTTTTCGTTGAAGGAGTTGAGCCGCACATAGCCGATGTTCTCATTTTCGCCCAGCATATTGGTGGTGATGGTGGGGATCTCGATGATATCGCGCACGACTTCCACGTCAAAGGGTTCGGTGAACCCCTCGCGTACGACAGTCAGCACGACGGTACTGCCCTTGGGACCGCGAATCTTTTGTACTGCTTGAGAAACGTCGGTGCCCACCACGCTTTCACCATCGACAGCCAGGATCAGATCGTCGCGGCGGATGCCAGCCTTCCACGCCGGCTGGTTCTCGAACGGCTCGGTGATGATCAGAGTATTGGCTTCCTGGTCCCAGCCGACGCGCGCACCGATCCCCTCGAAACTGCCCTCGATATGGGTGCGGAAGAACTCCGCCTCCTCTGGTGTCATAAACGAGGTGTTTGGGTCTTCCAGCAGACCTAACACGCTGCGGATTGCCGCGTAGGTGGCGGCTTCGGACTCCGGTCGCTCGCCGTAATAATCGCGATAGAGGAGCTCCATGGCTTCCCAGAAAAGCTCAAAGTCGGGATAGAGCGAACCGTTCGGCATCCTGGGCATTCGGCTCGTCCGAGCTGTCCACAGTGGGCAAGAATGAAAGAGTGGACGCAGTCGCTCTGTCGCTGGCGCTCCATTGGCCCACCAGGAAGCCGATGCCCAGGCCAACGAGTAATAGGAAGGTCGCAAGCAGCGCGGAACCACAGCCGATCAGCAACGGCTGTCCAATGCTGTTGGGGGATTCTGTTCGCGGGTCGAGCGGTTGTTCGGTCATCTATTGGTTGCTTTTATCTGGCGATCAATCGCCTGTTTTCGTATCGGAAGCAGTAGCCGTCGGCGCGTTTTCCGCCAAAAGGGCAATGGCTTCAGGCAGCGGATCGACCCCCGCCTCGACAAGCACATCTGGCGCCAACCCCTGACCCGTAATCTGGTGATGGTTGGGCGTGAACCATTGCGCATTGGTCACATGCAGGCTGCTGCGATCCGAGAGTTCGTGGATCAGCTGGACGCTGCCCTTGCCAAAGGTCTTCTCGCCGACCAGACGCGCCCGGCCATTGTCGCGCAGCGCGCCGGCGAGAATTTCACTCGCACTGGCCGAACCACCATCCACGACTACGACCAGTGGCGCATCGCCTGCCAATGGGTCGGCGTTTGCCTCCAGTTTGGTCTGGCTGCCATCCGCCCGCTCTTCGATCAGAACAACGCCGCCATCCAGCCAGAGGTCGGCGATCTCCACCGCACTGTTGACCAAGCCGCCAGGATTGCCCCGCAGGTCGAGGAGAAAGCGTAGAGCGCCCCCTTCCATCAATTCCTGGATCGCGTTGCGCATCTCTCCGCCAGAGCGCTCGGTAAACGTGGTCAGACGCAGATAGCCGATGTCGGCGGTCTGCGGGTCGTCGTCCAGCAGACGCCATTCGACGCTTGGCAATTCGATCTCGGCGCGGACGATGCGGAAGGTCATTTCGTTGGACTCATCGCCGTCGATCCGCCGCACGACCAGAACCACTTCAGAGTCGACAGGCCCACGCACCAACGTCACCAGGTCGTCCACATTCATCGACGGCGTGATTTCCTGGTCGTCCACGATCAGCAACAGGTCGCCGTCAGGATGCCTGCCCGTGAGGCCGGCTGGTCCGGGATGGGATGGAGGAGATAGCCATCGTTGGTCAGCTCAATGTTGGCGCCAATACCGCCAAAGCGACCACTCAACTGCTCCCGCTCCCGCTCGCGTGGTTCCGGTTCGACGAAGAAGGTGTAGGGATCCTGGAACGATTCCGCCAGCCCACGCACGGCCCCATAGGTGCGCGCTTCGGTATCCGGCTTTTCGCCATAGAAATCGCGCTCCAAAATCTGCCAGACTTCGGAGTAGACCCCCTGATCCGTTGGTTCAGCGCTCTCGCCAGCTTCGGGAACGCTCACGTTGATCGGTTCGGTCGGCGTGTTGAGCAGCGGATAGGTGACGTATCCGACCCCAAATGCCAGGCCGAGCAACGAGAGAATCGCCAGGATGACGGGCAATTTACGCAGGTTCATAGGCACGCTCGATTGTACCACAGCAGACAGGTCCACCAAAGGAAGCGGGCGATCAATCCGGTCTGCAACTTGAGGCCCAAAGGCTGACTTTAGTGGGTGCGAGTCAGTCGCCAGCAACGGTGGATTCTGCTGTTGCGGAAATCTTCCGGCACGGTCCGCTGGCTGATCTCTTCGATTGTCAGGTTGGAGGGTAGTTCGTTTTCGGCGAGTTGAAATCGACGCGAATTTGTGCTGAAATAAAGTACACCGTCGATGGTCAAGATCTGGATGCACTGGCCAATCAAAGCTGCGTGGTCGCGGTTGACGGCGAACGAGTTTTGGGCCATGCGTTTGGAGGCGCTGAAGGTAGGCGGGTCGCAGACGATCAGGTCGTACCGAGCGCGGTTGCGCGCCTCTTCTTCGAGAAAGGGCAGGCAATCCTGCTGCAGAACGCGATGTTGTGCCCCTTCGCTTATGCCGTTGTGGAGCAAGTTGCGCCGCGCCCAGTCGCAGTAGGTCTTGCTCAGGTCGACGGTGGTGGTGGATTGCGCGCCGCCGTCGATGGCATAACAGGTGAAGGCGCCGGTGTAGGCAAAGGTATTGAGCAGGGTCTCGTCGCTTGACAAAAAAGCATCCAGGCGGGGGCTTTCCACCGAAATGGCCCCGATGACCGAGGCCATTATTTTTAGGGGGGCAATCAGCAGCGACCAGGGGCCATGCGCCTCGCTATACCAACTGACCCGCACCGTATCATTCTGC
>JAAUPU010000234.1 GCA_012032975.1 Caldilineaceae bacterium
CAGCGGCTCGCCCCGTCAATCAGCGCCGACCTCATCCAGGTCGCGGGGCAACGACATGATAAATTGACGCATGAGGAAGATATAGAACGCACCGCCGCCAAACCAAAGCGGAACCCACAACGGGTAGAGCGTGTCAAGCCAGCCGATTTTGGTGAAGAGGATAAACTGAGGGATCAGCGTCACCTGGGCCGGCATCATCATCGTGCTGAGCGTCGCGATGAAGAGAAAGTTGCGACCGCGAAATTTGAAACGGGCGAACGAATAGGCCACCAGCGATGCGGAAAGCACAACGCCCAGCGTTCCGAGCGCCGTGACGACCACAGTGTTGGCAAACCAGCGAGTGTAGAGCGGCTGGCGGGCGAATACAGCCAAATAGTTGCTCCATTGTGGCACTTCGGGCAGAAGTTGAGGTGGGAAAATATAGATTTCGCTGGGGGCTTTCAGCGAACTCGCGACCGCATAGAAAAATGGAAAGCCAAATGCAAGTGATAGCCCGACTGCCACGACGTAGAGAATCGTCCGGCGTGTCATTCTGCGCAGATCAGGTTTGTTTTTCCCCGAGGGTATTCTGACCGTTGTCTCCGTCGATGTCTGTGCGGCCATGGCTTATTCTTTTTCCTCTCCGGCGTAGTAGACCCAACGGTTCGACGACCACAACTGTACCAGTGTGAATCCAATCAGAATCACAGCGAAGATCCAGGCGAGGGAAGACGCATAGCCCAGCCGATAGAACTCGAATGCGTTTTCGAAAACGTGTAGCGCAAAGAACCAACTGCCGTACGCGGGACCGCCATTGGTTGCCACCCATGCCAAGTTGAAGACTTTCAACGCGCCGATGATCCCCAGAACAAGATTAAAGAGCATGGTCGGCGAAATCATGGGGAGCGTGATGTTCCAAAATTTGCGCCAGCTACCCGCACCATCAATATCGGCTGCCTCATAGAGTTCTTCTGGCACCCCTGCAGGCCAGCCAGAAAGATCAGCATGCGGTTTCCGCCAACCCCGGCCCAGAATGCAATCATCGCAAGCGAAGGGACAACCGTTGACCGCGACGACAACCACTCGTAGTCGGGCAGACCGATTGAACGCAACGCATCGTTGATCGGACCCAACTGGGGATGGAGGAGCCAAAGCCAGATGACGGCCATGGCAACTTCGGGCGTCAGGTGAGGAATGAAGAAAATCGTTCGGTATACATTGCGACCTCTAAGCTTCTGGTCGAGGAGCATAGCCAGAAAAAGCGATCCAATCAGCGAGGTGGGCACGACCAGGATTGCGAAGTAGAAGGTACGAGCCAGCGAGGTATAAAAGAGGTCATCGTCGAAAAAGGCCCGCCGATAGTTTTCCAGGCCGACAAAAGTCGGTGTATCGACGATGCTGTGTTCGGTGAAGCTCAAGTAGAAGGAGTAGATCATCGGGCCGCCGATGAAGACCAACAGGCCCAAGATCCACGGCAGCGCAAAGAGGTAGGCGTAGATGGCATCCATCTTCTGGAAATCCGAATCCGCGCCAACCAACCACGCGACAAAGCTCCGCTGTTTGCGTTTGGGTTGATGCACACCGCCTATGGCGACTTCGGCCATGAGATGCTCCTCTGATTTGCTTGAGCGGTCAGTGGAATAGAGGTTCGTATCGAACGGACAGAATTCGAGACAGTTGGCTCAGGATCCTGGCGAGTCTATCTGGATGGGGGCAAGAAACTACTCGACGTCGTGATCGTTGGCTGGCAGTGAGGCAAAAGCCTTGCGGAGTGCCAGCAAAATAAACGGGCAACTAGACTGAGAACGTTTGCAACGATTGGAAGCAATGCGAAGTGAAACAACGGATTTCGGGATGGGAGTCCTTGTGCCCGATATTATAGCCGCTGACTCCCAGATGTCAAACCCGTTTTCGGCTTGCGGAAGACGTAAGCCCTATTTCAGGCTCACACCTGCCTCTGTGGCGGCGCGGCGCAAAAGGGTCAGGCTGCGCTTCGCCTCTTCGGCGCTTTGCACATGCTCCAGAACGACCCAACTGTCGGCGGGCAAATGGGGCGCGACCGCCGCCAGAACTCGCGCCCAGTCGGTTCGACCTTCGCCCAGAGGAACAAGCCCCGCGTGGATATGGAACCCCTCGGCCAACGCGACTTCCTTGATATGCACGAGTCCATAATGGCCTGCCAACGAAGCGCAAATGTGGTCGATGCTCGCGGACGGGTCGATCAGATCCCAGTAGTCATAGAGACTGGTCACGTCGATGTTGACCACCAGCGCATCCGATTCAACTCGACTCCAGAGACTGAGGAAGCGTTCGGGTGACGAGATGGCAGATTTGAGGATCGCCTCGATGGAGAGGTGGACGCCATGCTCCTCGGCCAGCGCCAGCAATGGCTTCAGGACCGCGGCCACTTCATCCAGCGCGTCCTCTGTGAAGTTGCGCGGCTCCGCGCTGCCAAAAGCCGATGCATGATAGTTGCCCCCGTTGATCACGATATAGGGGCAGCCAGTCGCCGCGGCCAGGGGAATTGCTCTGGCTAACGTGTCGCGCTGCGTGTTGTCCAGGCGCAGTGGATTGAAGCCAAACGCACCGATCTGGCAGACGCTCAGCCCCCGAGCGCGGAGGGCGCCAACGTAGCCTCAACGCCATTGGCGACCAGATCCGCCGCTGAAATCGGCGCCCCGCGCACACCGTGATCCACCGCGATGTCAAGGGTAGCCTGGCCCGCTTCCAATCCCAATTTCATCTCAATTCTCCCTTTTTCTGGTCAACGATTCTGCTTCTGCTCTCAAAAGGTCGGGATCTGCACCGGCTGGCCGCTGTGTGCCGATTCGGTCAGCGCCATGGCCAGCGCCACCGTGCGCACGCCGTCTCGCGCTGTCGCGCTGGGTGGCTGGCCGGCTCGAATGCAATCAAAGAAATGCTGGAAGGCATCGGTGTAGCGGGTCCGGCCCAGCGCTTCCGGTTGGCGGTCGATCTGGTGGACTGCGTCATCCCCGCGCGTGGACCAACGCAGCCCCACCCAAATGTGCTCGCGACCGACCAAGGTCGCCTGGCCGTTGGCGGTGATGACGTCGATGCGCGGGAAGTCGCGCATCGCGGGGGCTGCGATCCCGCCCAACGTCAAGGCTGCAATCGCGCCGCCGGCAAAGCGTACGGTCACGGCGGCAGCGTTGGGCGTGGGTGCGTTCATGGGGTTGATGATCTCCGCCATCACCGAAACAGGGTCACCCAGCAGCGAGCAGACCGCATCGAAGAGATGGCAGGAATTCTCATTGAAGAACCCGTTGCCGTCGGCGGGATCCCAGAGCCAGTGACCGGCGGGTGGGATATAGCCGAAGACGTACTGGCCGTTGAGCATCCAGCCCGCGCCCAGATCTGCGTCCATCAGCTCGCGGAGCTTGACGATTGCCGGATGGAAGCGAAAGCTGAACGCGGTCATGACCGTTGCGCCGGTGCGGCGACAGAGATCGGCGAGCTGGCGGGCATGGGCCAGATTGGTGGCCCAGGGTTTTTCGACAAACATAGGCAAGCCTTTGGACGCGCCCAGTTCGATCAGTTCGTGGCGGCTGCGCGGCGCGGTGGAGATGCAAAGCGCATCCAGCGATTCGTGTTCGACCATCTCGGCCGCGTCGCGATAGGCGGAAACGCCGTAGCTGGCGGCATAGCTTTCCAGTCCGCCGGGCACGGCAGGGTTGCGGTCGGCGACGGCGACCAGGTGCGCGTCTGGCATGTTGACAAGTGTGCGCACATGCTGTTGGCCAAAACGCAGACCGATGACGCCGATACGAATTCTGTCCATGGTCTTCTCCATCCCCTCGCTATGAACCGTCTGCAACGAGACCGGTGAGCGTGGTGGTCATCTCGTGGCGAACGCCGCTGCGCGACGATTCCAGCGCGCCGACCATCATCTCGGTGATGTGACGCCCCCATTCGACGTTGACGACGGGGTCGTGGTCCTGCAAGATACAGTCGATCAAGTGTTGGGTCGATTCGTGGTAGTAGTTGAAGGAGCCGGGCGTCGGCTTGGGCCACTTGGCCTTGCTGCGATCCGATCTGTCGGGCACATGATACCAGCCTTTCGCATCCACGCTGGGGAGCATTTCTGTGCGCGTGCTGATGATCGACGCCATTTTGCCGCCGACGCCCAACGCGAGGTTGCCTTCGGTGCCAAAGATGCGCAGACCACCGCCCCCAGCGCCGACCGGCATGGGGTGAAACGCCCGCGCGATGTGGAAGACGCCGATCGCGCCGTTTGCCATTTCGTAGAGGCTGAAGACATTGTCCTCGGCTTCCATCTGCACTTGTTGTGTCTTGGGCAGGTCCACGACCACGTCCCAGTAGTTGGCGTTGTCAGGATCGGTTGCCTGGGCCAGGAACTTGTTGTACTCCGTGTCCGGCACCACGTGGCGATCGGGCACCGAGATTTTAGCCAGCCCGGTTACGCTCTTGCACGAACCCAACAAACTGACGATCTGGGTCGGTGCGTAGGGGAAATCCATCAGCATGCCGCCACTGTCCTTGGTGTAAAAGGCGCCGATGCCGTATGGATTGCCGCCCAGTGAAGGATGGTATTGGGCGGGCACGCCGGGCATCCAGGTGAACCAATAGGGGTCGCCCAGGACGCCTTGCTCGATCAGCTTGCGCAGCGGCGGATAGTTGGGGTCTAGCGGCGAATTCGAGCTTGGCTCGACCAGCACCTTGACGCCAGCCTTGCGCACTGCTTCGACAATGACATTGGCCTCTTCCAGGCGAAGCGCCATTGGCTTCTGGATCAGCACATGCTTGCCCGCCTCCACTGCCCGCAGCGTGAATGGAACATGAGTGCCCGGCCCGGTGAGGATGAAGACGACGTCGATATCGGCTTCTTCCAGCATTCGGTAGTAGTCATCATAGGCTTCCTGGGCGCCAAACAGACGCACGCAGGCCGCCGTACGTTCGGGATAGGTGTCGCAAACGGCAACCAGTTCGGCCTCTTCCATCTTCATCAGGTAGGGCAAATAATAGGCAGTCGCGACGACGCCACAGCCCACAATGCCCACCCTTACTTTTTCACGGCTCATCGTTTTATGCTCCTCATCGGTTCGCCACGTATGTTGTCTCTGGGGCGTTCAGTGTATCATATTGACGGGGCACTGCGTTGTTTTCGGTGTGGCAAACGTCAAGGGCGATTGCACCGTCCCTTGCCACGAACTACACGGATGACACGAAGCATTCCGAAGAATCTATGTAATTCCTGGAGAAGAACTTCTACAAAGTCGACCAACTGTCTGGCTCACCAATTTGGACCATTCGCTTCAGATCACTCATAGGAGAAACTGGCAACCATGTTTACACTCGCCAACGAACAGCTTTCTGTCTCTTTGCTCGATCCGGTCGCCGACCGGGCGCGCCTCGGCTCACGATATTGCGTGGGCGGCTATATCTGGCAGGTCACCGATGCGGCCAAAGGAGCGCTGCTGGCCGGACCCCTTTACCCCCACCCGGCCCCCAACACCTTTGACGGCCAGGGCGCGCCCGATATGTTCCTCACGCCGTTGGGCGTCGCGCGCGCGGCCGATCGGCGGATGAGGTCGGCATGATCGGCGTGGGCCGGGTCAAGCGCACCAGTCCGGTCGAACCCTTTGACGTGCGCCATAACCGGGAGGTCGTCGAATTTTTGCCCTGGACGGTGACGGAAGGCGCCAGCATCATCACCATGGAGACCGAAGGGGATTTTGCCGAGTGGCGCTACCGGTTGCTGCGCGAGGTGAAGTTGAAGGGCCGAACCGTCGAATCGCGCACCGAGATTCAGAACCTC
>JAAUPU010000235.1 GCA_012032975.1 Caldilineaceae bacterium
GTGTGCTCGGATTGCTCCAGCAGATCGATTTCAAGTCGCATTGTCCTGCGTCCAGAAGCGCAGAGAATCCGCAAAGTCGCAAAGCGAGTCACCCTTCATTAGTTCGACAAGCGCTGCACCTTGTTCACGGGCGATCTGGACGATGGTGTTGCGCAAGATTTCATGGACGCGCTCGCTACCGAATTCGGCGGCCAATGCATCGATAACCGGCGCAAGGATGCGCGCTTCCACCTCACGACGGGTTAGCACGCCGATCCGGGCGTTCAGTTGGTCCGGCACTGGGGCGGAAGCTGATTCCATTTGATGGTTCGTTTGTTTATCCACAGGTATACCCTTCCTTCCGTAAGCGTATCTCACGAACGCCCTCACTCGGCCTGGTTTCGCCTGAGGGAGCTAACGTTTACTATAGTTCTTGGCGAATGTCAACGACGTCTGATGATGGGTGGTTTTGTTCCGGTTCGGCTATAATGGACCCAAATTATCTCCTGTGGCAGACGTCTGATCCCGTCGATGTCAGGCAATTGAGGCTGCCGCCATCTTGAAAATCAAGGAGCAATCCATGTCCAATGAGTCGGAGTCCATTCTCTCGGAGCAGACCGCACGGCTGCGTGTGCCCGGTCCCATCGTCAACAGCGAGTGGCTTGCCGAACAGATCGACCACCCAGATCTTCGCATCCTGGATGTTCGCCCTCCTGAACAATATGCTGCCGGTCATCTTCCCAACGCAGTCCAGGTAAACATCGCCGAATTGAGCGGCGTGGTCGATGGCGTACCTGGGATGTTGCTCCCAGCCGAACCGTTCGCGGCCAGAATGGGAATCTTGGGTGTGGATGAGAACAAGGCTGTCGTGATCTACGATGGCAACTGGGGAATGCCGTCCGCACGCGTGCTTTGGAGCCTGGCGCGTTATGGCCATGACAATGCGGCCGCGCTGAACGGCAACTTTGAACTCTGGCGTCAGCAGGGACACGCGTGGACGCCCCATGCATTTGTGCCGCCCCGCAGTCACTTTACGCCTCGACCGGTCGAAGAGCGGCTTGCCACGCGCGACTGGCTGCTGGCTCGGATGGGCGACGATGACCTAGTCGTGATCGATACGCGCACTGCGTTGGAGTACGCCCAGGGCCATCTGCCCGATGCACTTTCCTGGGATTGGATGAATGCGTTGTCCCAGGGGCAGCCGCAGATCCATCGCGATCTCGATGCGCTGCGCACGGAGCTAGAAAGCATGGGTGTAACGCCGGATCGGGAGATCGTCACCTATTGTCGTTCCGGTGCACGCGCTGCCCACACCTATTTGGTGTTGCGGACCCTCGGCTACGAACGCGTGCGCAACTATGATGGTTCGTGGCTGGAATGGTCGCTATACGGATAGACGCCGTTCAAGAATCGCGAAATTGCCCCGCACAGCCAATCGTTTTCGCCAGCCCACTACGGCCAATATCAACTGCCTGCCAATATCAGAGGAGGAGCCATGAAGATCACCGCTGTACGCGTTTTTCAGGTTGAAGGCGTGATGGAGCATGAAGGCGAGTTCTGGGAAGAGCGCCTGGTGCGACCGCTGGACATCTATCCAGAACACAAAGAAGAGGGCGCTGGATGGCTTGGGAAGGTTGGCGACAACCACTATCGTATCATCGCCAACTTTGTAGAGATCGAAACCGACGACGGTGTTACCGGCATTGGCGGTCCCATGCCGTCGGAGCAGGCCTACGTCATCGCGACCCAACTGACCCCACTGTTGATCGGCCACGACCCGCTGGCCACCGAGCGGATCTGGGACCGGATGTATCGCGCCATGGTCCACGGTCGCAAGGGTGTCACCATGATGGCCATCAGCGTGGTCGATTGTGCGTTGTGGGATTGAAACGCAAATGGGCCAATGCCCCTGTCTATCGTCTGCTGGGCGGCCCGACCCGTGAGACCATCCCCGCCTATGCCAGCATGTTGGGCTATTCGCTCGACCCCGAATTGGTGCAGGAGCGCGCACAAGAGGTCGTCCGCCAGGGTTACGGCGCCACCAAATGGTTTTTCCGCGATGGTCCGACCGACGGCGTGGCCGGAATGCATCGCAATCTGCGCCTGGTGCGCACATTGCGCGAATCGGTCGGGCCAGATGTGGACATCATGCTCGATGCCTGGATGAGCTGGGATGTGCCCTACACCATCCAGATGGCGGCGCGCATGGAGGAGTATATGCCCCGCTGGATCGAAGAGCCGGTGCTGCCAGACAAGATCGCGCAATACGCCGAGATCCGTCGCAACGTGCGCGTGCCGATCTCTGGCGGTGAACACGAATACACGCGCTGGGGCCTCAAGGCGTTGATGGACGCGGGCGCCTGCGATGTATTGCAGCCCGACATTTACTGGGCCGGCGGCATCTCGGAGATGATGAAAATCTGCGCGCTGGCTTCGGCCTATGACCTGCCCATCATCCTCACGGCCATTCTACACCGGCCAGCGCGCATCTGATCGCGGCCTGGCCACAGACCACCTGTCCGTTGCTTGAATTCCTGGTCAAATGGAACGCCATCCACCAATTCTTCCTGGCCTATCCGGTCGTGCCGGTCAACGGCGTGGTGACGCTTTCCGACCGGCCCGGCATCGGTATGGAACTGGACGACGCCAAGATCGACAAGCGCACCGAGTTAAGCTTTTGATTTAGGCGAATCCAAAACAACAATGCATCCACGAATGTCCACGAAGAAGCGCGAAATCTTGACCTGTGCTTCGCGTACCTTTGTGTGACTGGTATGTTGACAGTGATTTTCCTGTTGTGGCCTTAGAGCTTGGTGCGTTGACAGTTACACACACCAAGCTTCAGACGTCCAAGTCACTTCAACGCCCAACCATTCATCTACCGCTCTATCCACACCACTACTAGATTTGCGAGGAAGTATCATGTCGAAAAGCGTGCGCGTTGCTGTACTGGGCCTTGGCCAACGCGGGCTTCAACATGTCCGTTCGCTCTGGGGATTGCACCAGGATGGGCTGGCCGAAATCGTCGCGCTGGCGGATGCCTTTGACGCCAACATCCAGCCAGAGAAAATTCAGCAATATGTCCCTGGCTTCGAGGCGGGAAACATCCTGCTCACCACTGATTTCGCGGCTGTACTCGACGCCAAGCCAGAGGCGATCTACATCTGCATCCCGCCCAATCTCCATGCCGGACAGGTGCTGGCCGCGGCAACGCAGGGATCCATCTCTTTGTCGAAAAGCCGATGAGCCTCTATCTGGACGAAGCGCTGGAGATGGAAAAGATCATCGCCAACGCGGACATACTCTCCACGGTCGGCTTCCAGCAACGCTTCGAGACGCGCAACGAAGCCGTCAAATCCTTCCTGGCCGACAAGCAGGTGGTGATGGCGGATTACACCCTCCACGCACCTCTGGAAGCGCACAGCGTCAAGCACATGCAAACCGAAACAGTCGGTGGCCCCAAGAATCGGGTTTGGACTGCCAGCCGCGCCTGGTCCGGCGGCACCATGGTCGAAGCGGGCATTCACCCGCTCGACCTCTGGCGCTACTGGTTTGGCGATGTCGAATGGGTGCAGGCGAGCTACGTCCATCGCCCGCCAGAGGCGATCATCGACGGCGCGGACAACCCCTACGCCTACGACGCCACCTTTGGCTTCGCCAATGGCGCCATCGGCAACTTGACCCTGTCGCGATTGCGCCGCGTCTTTCACAGCGACTTTGCCCATCGCGTGCTTTGGGACGAAGGCCATCTGCATCTCGACCAGGACGAATTCGTCAGCTACCATTACGACGGCGACTACCCACCGGCCCAACGGCCCGACCCGGCCAGCCTGCGCAGCGTGTTGCCGGTTGCACCTGCGCGCAATTCCACCGACGCTATCGCAGACGCATTTGTGCGCGCGATTGCCGAAGATCGCCCAGAGCTGATTCGCTCGCCCTTTGGCGATGCCATGAACAGCCTCGCCGCAGTGATCGGCGCCAACATCTCCGACGAACTGGGGGGAATGCGCATCCAGCTTCATGATCTGTTGAACGCCGACCAGTTCAGCGAACATCGCCGCAAGCCGGAGTGAAGCTGACATGAAACCTACGAGGTAAGAGATGAGTACAACGCTTCAGACCATCCCCTCCGCCGCCGTGCGTTTTGGCGCGGCGCGGGCGGAGATCACGCCACCGGTGGGCATCTATCATCCCATGTGGGGCGCGGCGCGCCATGACCGCGCCACGGGCGTCCATCGCCCACTCTTTGCGGATGTGATTGCACTGGCGCCGATGGCCGGTGGCGACCCGTTGCTCCAGGTGCAACTGGACATGGTCAACCTGGAACAGGGGCAATACGATGAGATGGTCGCGGCGATTGGCCAGGCGGCCGGCGTTGCGGCAGATCGCATCATCCTGGCTTTTTCGCACACCCATTCCGGCGGCCTCTTCAGCCCCAACCGCTTTTCTTTTCCAGGCGGCGAACTGATCCCCGGGTATCTGCAAGATGTGCGCAAGAAACTCGAAGATGCAGCACGCACGGCCGTCGAACAGCTTCGCCCCGCGTTGCTCACCTATGGCGTGGGTCGTTGCGACCTGGCTGCCAACCGCGACTATTGGGACGATGTCAACAACCTCTACGCCTGCGGGTTCAACCCAGGCGCAGACAGCGATGACACGCTGATGGTGACCCGCGTCTCGCAACCAGATGGCGCGATCCGCAGCGTGCTGGTCAACTACGCCTGTCATCCCACCACCCTCGCCTGGGAGAATACGTTGATCAGCCCCGACTATGTGGGCGCGATGCGCGCGGTGGTCGAAGAGGCAACGGGCGTCGATTGCATCTTTATGTTGGGTGCGTGCGGCGACCTGGGTGCGCGACGGAGCCACGTGGGCGACACCGAAGTGGCCGACGCCAATGGGCGACAGCTTGGCTATGCGGCGGCTTCTGTCCTGGCGGCGATGGGGCCAGCCGGCCAGGATTTCGCCTATCGAGGCCCGGTCGTCTCCGGCGCGACGCTGGGCACCTGGGCGCATGTGCCTTTGACGATGCTCATGCGGCAACATCCCTGCGTTTTGCCGGCGGGAAGCATCTGGTCGATCTGCCTCAGAAGCCGCGCCCCAACGCGGCCGAATTGCAGGCAGAGATGGCGCACTGGTTGGACCGCCAGCGCGCGGCTGATCAAGACGGCGATGCGGTGGCGGGCCGCGATGCCGGCGCAAAAGCCGAACGGGCGCGGCGTTGGCTGGGCCGCATCGAGACCTTGCCCACTGGTCCAACCTACCCCTTTCCCTTTTCCATCTATCGTATCGGCGACGGCCTCTGGGTCAGCGTCGGCGGCGAGCCGTACAACCTGCTCCAGAGTGAATTGCGCCGGCGTTTCCCAGAGATGCCGATTCTCTGCACAGTCTTGGCCGGGGCGATGCAGGTGGCCTATCTGCTGCCGGAAGATCGCTACGGTCAGGGGCTGTATCAAGAGGAGCCATCGATCCTTGCGCCCGGCTGTCTCGAATTGCTGGCCGACGCCGTCGCGGACCAGATTGCCGCGCTTGCGACGTAGCGCACCCACTTCACTCGAACTGGGGCGAATCGACGATTCGCCCCAGTTCGTTGCCTCGCACCACCCCATCGATCCCATCTGTGTCCACAAGTACAGCCAACAGGAACGCCGCGCGCTATGATCCGTCCAGACAATCGTGGCTGGACCAACGCGGATCTGGGAGGCGGACAAGGATGAAAATCACCCCCAAAGTGCAGAACACCAACGGCTGATTGCCCATCGAGAACGGTCGGCAAACTGGAAGCAGTGGGGAC
>JAAUPU010000236.1 GCA_012032975.1 Caldilineaceae bacterium
GAGTTTGACGCGGCGGTGGTGCCGCGTGCGTGGAGCCTGCTCAACCTCTTTGCTGCGGAGCGCATTCTCCCGGCAGCGGTTCAGCACAACGTCGGTTTGGTCATCGCCACACCGATTGAACGGGGGCTGTTGGCTACGGGGCCAATACCGGGCACCGTCTATTTTGACCGCAATTACAGCCAGGAATGCCAGGATCATGTGGCCAAGATCCAGCAACTCTGCGCCCGCTACGACGCGCCCCTACTGGCCGTGGCATTGCAATGGTGTACGCGCCATCCGCAGATCGCGACGACGATCCCCGGCGCGCGCTTGCCGGAAGAGGCGATCGAGAACGCCCGCGCCGCAGACGTAGAGATACCCGAAGAATTGTGGGAGGAATTGACGCCGTTGATCGTCCACTGGGAGGAAGGCATCCACCGCTGATCTGTGGAGGGAGGGGAAGCGCGGGTCAGGATAGAGAAATGGCATGGTAGAGCTTGGTGCGTGAGAGTGATCCTGTTCCGCGCTTTCGTTTCGAGATAACCGTTACCCTACTTTGCGCTTGAAATGGGCTTCTTTTTCGCCGCGATGGGCTGGGGGTGATGCTGATCAGTTCCCAACCCTCCGCACCCAGTTGATTGAGATACTCATGCATCACCGGCAGCTCTTTCCAATCCGCAAGCTCGGTTCGGTTGACATAGCGTGGTCGATAGCCACGAGAATCGCGGAAAATAATCTCCAGATATTCCCAGGCGACCGCGTAAGATTGCGGGCGCGAAGCGCTCTTCGCCGGTGCAACAGGTTGGTTTGCGGCCGATTCGTCGGGCGCGGCTTCATTTAAGAGGTTGCCCAAAACGTCGGGCGTCTGTTTACGAGTTGCCATCATGGTCGATCTTCCAGCCAAGCATGGTAATCTTCTGCACCGGTAGAGGCCGGCGCATACTCGAAAATGGACTGCCCAAAACCGGGCGCTTCCGAGAGCCGCACGCTGTAGCGGATCGGCGTGCAGAGCTGTCCGTCGAAGTGCTGCTCCAACAAGGCCATCACCTCGGCAGATTTTTCACGCGCCGATCCAGAAAAGTCGGCACGATATAGCGGAGTTCCAGGTCCGAGCGATAGCTCTGGATCGCGCTCAAGCTTCTGATGAATTCGTGCAGACCCTGTAGCGCCATCACCTCCAGCGCGACTGGCGCCAATACCTGATCCACATAAAACAGCGCATTGATCGTCAGCGCATCCCAACCGGGCGCGGTGTCGAGGATCACAAAGTCGTACGCTTGATCCAGCGGCGCCAGCGCTTCCGACAACGTTTGCTCGCCGCCAAAATCTTTGCGTGCAATGACCCGCTTCAACCCCGCCAATGCGCGCCCGCCGCCCATCAGCCAAAGCCCTGGCCTCGCCTCGATGATCGCCTCCTGGGGTGTCAGCCCATCCGCCACTACTTCAGCCAGACCGCTTGACGGTTCGACCCCCAACGTCTTGGCCGCCTGGCCCTGGGTATCGACATCCACAAGCAACACCCGTTGACCGGCGAGCGCCAGGCCTGCGGCAAGATTGACCGCAGTCGTTGTCTTGCCAACACCGCCCTTGGAGAGGGCAACCGCTATCTTTCTCATGAGACGTCTACTCCGTCAAAGCGGGAGATATGAAAGGCGCTGAGGTCGACGGTGTGGGGTGCGTTGAGCGCCAGTTTGGCGACAATCGCGCCCGAATAGGGGCCAAGTTGGAGACCGGTCGGCCCGTGGCCGACCGCCATATGCAGCCCAGTCAGCCCGGGCACTTCACAGATGATCGGCAGTCCATCCGGGGTCACAGGCCGCAGCCCCACCTTCATTTCGTTGAAACGGGCGCGCTTCAAACCGGGCGCCAGCCGAAGGGCCTGGCCAAGCACCTCATGTATGCCCTCGACGGTTGTGTTGGGGTCAAAACCGGAGCCGTTCTCTCGCGTTGCGCCCACTACCACCTGGCTCTGGGGCCATGTCAGCAAATAGTGGCCGGCCAACCCCATGACAATTGGCCACTGGTTGGTCTCGACACCGGGCAGCTCCAGATGGGCAATTTGACCGCGTTGGGGCGCAACCGGAATGGTACAGCCGACCTGGGCGGCCATGGCCGGCGACCATGCGCCGCCCGTGATCACGGTCGTGCCGGATGGATAGAGCACGTCGTCAACTACGACGCCCGTCACTCTGTCGCCGCGCAGAACGAAGCTTTCCACATTGCCGTGGAGTATCTGCATACCGCGTAACTCTCCGGCTTTGCAGAGCACGCTGGACAACATGCGTCCATCGACGCGGGCCGCATTTCGATAGTAGAGCGCGTGGCGCACATCCCCCAAAGCAGGAAACATCTCTTTAGCATCGCATGGCTCCACTGGATGCAGATCCGCCGGTAGCGGGGAACCACGTCTCTGTTGGCGCTCGAGGATCAGTTTACGCGCCGCCTCGACCTCCTCTGCCTCGTCATCTGTGGTGGCGACCAACAACATGCCACAGATGGTGAAGCTCGTATCCCCACCACATTCGCGATTCAAGCGTGCGACCATGTGTGGATAGTAGGCAACGGCCTCCACTGCAAAATCAAACCAGGCCTCCTGTGGGTGCAGACTGAGTTCCGGGGCAAGGATGCCGGCGCCTGCGTCCGTGGCTCGCCCGCGGTCTGCCCGGTCGACCAACAGGGTCTTGGCGCCATACATGTTGAGATGATATGCCGCGGAGGCGCCCACGATACCCCCACCGATCACGATTGCGTCAAAATGCCTCTCGTACACGACATTTTCCTTTCATGGTTGTTGCAGCGACAGCCGACGACAGGGCTACCTGTCCGGCCATCTTTCGGGGATGATCTGGGTTCTATTCTTGAGAAATGGCGCGCCATTCACTTCCAATGGGACAACCACGTCTACGTTGAAATTCCTGCTGATTCCGCGAAACGGGCGAGCGCCGCGATGTGTTCATCTGGCGATGACAGACCCGCGCCCATCGTGTTGATCGAGATATGGGTAGCCCCGGCGGCTTGCCATTCCTCGGCACTCCTGGCCAGTCGATCCAGGTTGCCATCGCCGTAGGAGAGGCGAGGCTCCAATCCAACTTCGCTGGCCGACCGTCCAGCTTGGTCGAGATAGCCCGCCAGCGTGTCCAACGCGGGTTGCGCATCGGCCACCGTGCGATAGTTGGGCATCCATCCATCACCCAGGCGTGCGACGCGGCGCAACACCACGTCTGCGTGGCCGCCAAGCCAGATGGGGATGGGCCGCTGCACGGGCAGCGGGTTCAGGCCGGCGTCGGAGACCGTGTGCCACTCGCCGTCAAAGGTAACCAGCGGCTCGGTCCACAGCTTGCGCAACAGGGCGATCTGTTCTTCTACACGCTTGCCGCGGTTGCGAAAATTCTCGTTGAGCGCCTCAAACTCGACCTGATTCCAGCCAATTCCCATGCCCAAACGCAATTGCCCGCGACAGAGCACGTCCAGGGTGGCCGTCTGCTTGGCGACCAGCGCCGTCTGTCGCTGCGGCAAGATGATGATACCGGTGACAAATTCGAGCCTGGGTGCAACGGCGGTCATATAGGCGTAGAGGATGAATGGTTCGTAGAAGGGGTCTGTGTGGGTGTACGGTCCTTGCCATCCACCCGGACGATGGGGGTTGGCGCCAAGCACATGGTCGAATGCCAGGATATGGGCATATCCAAGCTCGTCGACGGCCTGGGCATAGCTACGAACGGCCGCAGCATCGGCCGGAAACTCAATTTGGGGAAAGACAGCGCCAATTCTCATGCACAGACTCCTTTGTCTGGTGGTGGAATCGTTTCAGTAATCCCGGTCGGAGCAGACGGGATCAAGTAAAAACTTACCCGCTACTCTACACCAACTTGAGGGCCATTACAACCGAGTTGACATGCGGTGCAACAGATCGTGGGCAGAGCGGTCGGAAATCGTCATTCAGCTGACGCATGACGAATCGGGCGGCAAGAGTTGTTCAATCCACTCCTCATCAGTCAAATTTCGCGCTGCCTTGAAACCAGAGGAGATAGACGAGGGTGGCTGCACCCACTACGGTCCCCAGCGGATACGCGATCAGACTGACGCCGGCGAAGCAGAGGGCGGTGATCCGCGCCCAGCCGTACATCTTCCACAGCCCGTAGCTGGTGGCAAGCAGGTAGCAGCCCGTAGCCACGCCGAGGATGGCAAACGCGACAAATGTCGACGCAACGCGCAGCGTCGAAGGGTCGCGCAGGTCGATTCCAGACTCGCTGCCGAAATTGACGCCGAGCAGCGCCGATGCCAACGCAAGCCCAGCCAAGAGCGACAGGATGCCAACCAACACGTGATAAATTGCCAGCGCTGTAATGCCGATGGGCCGTGTGGCTGGACGGCCTGTGTCGTTGGGATCATCTTCACCGCTGATACTCTCGGGGTTCACCGTCGCTCTATCGGGTGCATCGCTTTCGTAGATCACCTTGGGTCCATTTCTACAATCCAGCGAAGGTATTCGCTGGATAGAAACTGGCGCAATCGTTGGGCTGTCCGGCACTAGCGCGGGACGTCGATGCCCGCCACTACCCGACGCAGCACCGCGTCGGGGTCAAGCCCCTCGATCTCGGCTTCGGGGCGCAGGATGATTCGATGGCGGTAGACCGGAGCGATCAGCCGCTTCACGTCATCGGGCGTCACATAGTCGCGACTGTTGAGCGCGGCATGGGTCTTGGCCGCCAGGAGCAGGGCGATGCTGGCGCGCGGGCTGCCACCCAGGATCAGGTCGCGGCTTTTGCGGGTCGCGTTGGGCGATCTGGGTGATGTAGCCAAAATCCCAGCCTCCACCGTGACGGAGCGAATCTGTTCGGCCAGACTGTCTAGCTCTGTAGGGCGGATGATCGGTTCGACGCCGGTCGCCGTCAGGTCATGCGCGTCAAAGCCGCGGTGATAGCGCAGCAATACCTCTTGCTCCACCTCTGTCGGAGGATAGTCCACCAGAACCTTGAACATGAACCGATCCAGTTGCGCTTCTGGCAGGGGGTAGGTGCCCTCGTACTCGACGGGGTTTTGGGTGGCCAGCACCATAAATGGCGCCGCGAGCAGATGACGCTCACCATCGATGGTCACCTGGCGCTCTTCCATGGCCTCCAGCAGCGCAGATTGGGTCTTGGCCGGCGCGCGGTTGATCTCGTCGCCGAGCAGGATATTGGTGAAGATCGGCCCCTTGCGCAGGTGAAAGCGACCCGCGTTCATGTCGAAGACCTGTGTGCCGATCACATCGCTGGGCATCAAGTCGGCGGTGAATTGAATGCGCCCAAAGCTCGCGTCGATCAGCCGCGCCAGCGTCTTGGCCAGCAGCGTCTTGGCCGTGCCGGGCACTCCTTCGAGCAGCACATGGCCGCCGCTCAAAAAAGCGATCACAACCTCTTCGAAGACGGTCTCCTGGCCGACGATCACCTTGGCCGCTTCGTCCTTCATCTGCGCAAAACGTTCAACGATTGACACAGAGTTCTGTCCTGTCGTTTGGGTTTGGGTCGCTCAAGCGGTCGACCAGCGGAGCGAAGTGCGACCGGCGATAGCGCTCAAATTTCGAGGATTCGGTCGATCTGGTCGACCATTTCGACCAGGTTGCGTTCGCTGCCCTCCGCCTCCGTCGTCGTTAGCACGCGGGCGACTCTCTCCACGTCCCCGTCGCCAAGACGATGGTCGGCCTGCTCTAGCTGCCGCAGAAACTCCCCGCCGTCCAGCTCTGGGCTGATCTGATATCGGCGGCCAAGGGATCGCTTCAGACGATGCCGGTGGTATTCTGCGATGGC
>JAAUPU010000237.1 GCA_012032975.1 Caldilineaceae bacterium
GGCGGCGGCCATGCTCTGGCTCTGGATTTTCAACCCAGAATTCGGCTTGCTCAATACAATTTTGCGCACCATCGGCATTAACGGACCGCTCTGGCTGGGGCATAGCCAGTGGGCGCTGCCATCGCTGATCCTCATGAGCCTCTGGGCGGTCGGCGGCCCTATGCTGATCTATCTAGCCGGACTACAGGGCATTCCCACCGATCTATACGAGGCAGCCGAAGTGGACGGCGCAGGTATGTGGGCCAAGTTCCGCGCGGTGACGCTGCCGTTGATGACTCCGGTGATCTTCTTCAACCTGATCATGAGCATGATCTTCGCGTTTCAAATCTTTGCCCAACCCTTCATCATGACCCAGGGCGGCCCGCGCTATGCCACGCTTTTCTATGTGCTCTATCTCTATCAGAATGCGTTCAAGTTCTTCCGCATGGGCTACGCCGCGGCGCTGGCCTGGGTGCTCTTCCTGCTCATCCTTGTGCTTACCGCGCTGGTGATCCGGTCATCGGCGCTCTGGGTCTTCTACGAGGGAGAATTACGAACGCGGCGATAGTCACAGCGACACAGAAATAGCCACGAAAGTCAGCAGCCATTGATGATTTCACAGCAACGATTTTATGATGCCGGAAGGCGCTTGAGATGACCGATCCGAAACTGAAAGCGGAATTGCGTTCGATGCTGGATGCCCAACCTCGCTATCGGGTGAGCGTGTTGCCAACCCCATTGGTCGATCTGCCACGCTTCAGTGTGGCGGTGGGTGGTCCGCGCATCCTGATGAAACGCGACGACATGACCGGGCTGGCCTATGGCGGCAACAAAGCGCGCAAGCTGGACTATTTTGTCGGCGAGGCGGTGGCCCAGGGGTGTGACGTCTTCATCGGCGGGGGCGGCGCGGCCCAATCCAACCACGCGCTGATGTGCGCGGCCGCGGCGCGCAAAGCCGGGCTGAAGCCCGTCATCTTCGCCCGTGCAGGCTCGCACCACTACGAACTTCAGGGCGACTATCTGCTGACCAAGATGCTCGTCGATGGCGGCGTCTACCTCTACAACAACGACGATCTCGCCGGCAAGACGCACCGCTATCGGCCACAGCTGATCGACCTGATGAACCAGGTGGCCGACGATCTGCGCGCCAAAGGTTATAAGCCGTACATCCTGTCCGGTTCTGGTCAACCTGCCGGTACGCTGGGCTATGTGGAATGCGCGCTGGAGTTGACCGAACAGTGCGAGCAACTGGAGATCCAGCCGGACTGGATATTTCTCACCTCGTCGGGCGGCGGGCAAGCGGGACTGCTGGTCGGCGCGCGTTTTTGCAACAGACCCACACCGTGGTCGGCTGTGCGCCGGCGCCCTATGGCAGCGACGAAGCGCGTTCTGCCAATGTGGCTGACCTGGCCAACCGCACCGCGCAGCACCTGGGTGCTGAAATGCACATCGAGCCAAGCGATGTGACCAACCTGGGCTACGGTGGTGAGGGTTACGGCGTCCCGTCCCAGGCCGGACTGAGCGCGCTACATCTGCTCGCGCGCACCGAAGGCATCTTTCTGGACCCGGTCTACACATCCAAAGGCGTCTCCGGTCTCATCGATCAGATTCAGAAGGGCGTGGTGGGCGCGGACGACACGTGATCTATATCCACACGGGCGGTCTACCGATCAACTTTGCCTACAGCAAAGAGTTGGCCGAAGGACTTGATTTGAGTCTGGATTCGGATATCTTGCTCGGGTTGGATGACTGAATCCATGACGGCAAGAGCGACGTCATCGCAGAGGAAGCGGCCAAACTCATACAGCCTGCAACGCTTCATTCGGCAGGCGATGATCTACGCGCTGATCGTGGGCGGCTCGGTCGTCATGTTCATCCCGTTGCTCTGGCTGCTCTCTTCCAGCTTCAAGGACAGCGGGCGCATTTTTCTTTACCCGCCCCAATGGATCCCCGACCCGTGGCGGCCCGAAAATTACATCAAAGTGTTCGAACAGATTCCATTCCTCCGCTTCTACTGGAACACGATCTGGGTCACCGGATTGGCCATGGCTGGGCAGATTCTGGCCGCCAGCCTGGTCGCCTTTGGCTTTGCCCGTCTGCGTTTTCCCGGTCGTGATCTGCTCTTTCTGATTCTTCTCAGCACCATCATGATCCCTTACCACGTCACTCTGATTCCGACCTTTGTCCTCTTTCGGCTGCTGGGCTGGCTGGATACCTACGCCCCACTGATCCTGCCCTATTGGCTGGGCGGCGGCGCGTTCTATGTCTTTCTGCTACGCCAGTTTTACATGCGCCTGCCGCTGGATCTGGACGATGCCGCACGCATCGACGGCGCCAACACATTCGGCATCTACTGGCGCATC
Organism: Caldilineaceae bacterium; assembly: GCA_012032975.1. Next base: position 2,343 of record JAAUPU010000237.1, read on the forward strand.
ATCATGCCCCAGGCCAAACCCGCGCTAGGCGTGGTCGCCGTTTTCACTTTCTTGGGTCATTGGAACGACTTCTTCAACCCGCTGATCTATCTCAACACGACCGACAAATACACGCTGGCGCTGGGCATCAACCTTTTTCGCAGCTATCAGACCACCCAGTGGAATCTGTTGATGGCGGCCAGCGTGATGGTCACTGCGCCCTGTATCGTGCTGTACGCCGTGGCCCAGCGATATTTCATTCAAGGCATCGTCTTCACAGGCATGAAGGGATAATTTGATGGCAAGTATTGGCGTCGGCATCTTGGGGCTTGGCCAGGGGAGGTCTCACCTCCAGGCTTTTCAGGCAATAGAAGGCTGCCAAGTGGTAGCTGTCTGCGACCTCGATCCACTGCTGCGCGAAAAGACGGCGCGGCAATTCGAGGTTGAGCGTCATTACGACGACTATGAGCAACTCTTGACGGATAAGGCGGTCGACATCATCGTCGTGGCCACACCCGATCACTTGCACGGCCAACATGCCATCATGGCGCTGGAAGCTGGCAAGCACGTGCTCTCGGAGATTCCCATGGCGACGACGCTGGAGGAATGCCGGCGTATTGTCGAACTGACCGACCGCACCGGGCTGAAGTATCACATGGGCAATCAAGTGCGCTACGCCTTCTGCCTGCAAGACATCCAGAACATGATCGCCAATGGCGAATTGGGGGAAATATTCAACGGCGAAGGCGAGTATCTCCACGAAATGGGCGACATCGTCAACCATCGCTCGGCCGATCACTGGCGCATCCACCCGGCCACGCCGCAGACGACGCTGCTCGGTGGCGGACCCCATGCTATCGATACATTGCGCTGGCTGATGGGCGTGCGTTTTGTAGAGACCCAGGCCTATCACGCGGCCCAACCATCGAAGTGGAACACCATCCACACCACCGTGGCGATCTTCAAGGCAGACAACGGCGCCGTTGCCAAGGTCACGGTTTCGTATGGCATGGCGCGGCCCTACTGTCTCTACTACTCGGTCTACGGTAGCCAGGGCACATTTGAGCGCAGCCGCGATCAAGGCAGCCCGACAGATGATACCGTCAACTTTCTCTATCACAATCACCTCTCCGGCGCGCGGCGTATGATCCCGGTGACGCTGCCCAACTGGAACAATCCACGCATCGCCCGTCGCTACGAGCCTGGGGCACGGCACCATGGAGATAGAGCAGTCCCAGGCATTCTTGCGCGCGATCAAAGAGGACACCGAACCGGCCATCGGCCCGCGCGAGGCCGCGCGTTCGATTGCGGCTGGCATCTGCGCGCTGCAATCGGCAGACCAGGGCGGTGGGCGGATATCGATCCCTCAATTCGACTGAAGCCATTACAGGAAATAACTATCCACGAAGTCACACAAAAGTACACGAAGATCAAGGCTACGGCTTGGTGTTCCTTCGCGCCCAAAGGCAACCGCTTCGTGGATGCTTTCTATTTTGGATCCGCCTGAACCAGAAATGAGAAACGATTATGCTACTGATCCACAACTCCGCCGATCCGCACGCACGCTACAGCCACTATCTGGCCGAGATTCTGCGGCTGGAGGGTTTTATGGACGCGGACGAGGCTGATTATGAGAAGGTCAACGCGACGACGCTTTCGGCGCACGATTTGGTGATCCTGCCGCGGCTGACCCCGACGATGGGCCAAGCCGAAGCGCTGCTCGACTATCTGGTTCAGGGCGGCAGTCTGATCGCGTTTTTGCCTGCGCCGAACCTGGCCCGCCGGCTCGGTTTGCAGGTGCTCTATCGTGGTATCGAGGCCGGATACCTTCACCTGGATTCTGCCGAACCCCTCAACCGCGGGTTCATCCATGACCCGCTGCAAATCATCGTCCCGGCGGTCGCCTGGGCCGCGCCAGCCGACAACGACGCGCGCGTCCTCGCGACGATTTCTGCTTCACGATCGCCCGCCAGTGGAGAGCACATCCCGGGCCTTATCGAGGTGCAGGTCGGTGCGGGGAAGGCTATTCTGTTTGCGTACGATCTCCCCCACGCGGTTGCCCGCTTGCGCCAGGGCGATCCCGCCCACGCCGACCTGTCGTTCGGTGGGCTGGATGGCATATATCGCCCGAGCGAGTTGTTCGTCAACCAGCTTGCAGTCGAGCAGATGCGTCTGCCCCAGGCTGATCTCCAAACGGCGTGGCTGGCGCGGCTCATCGAAACAATGGCGCCGCGCCCGCGGCTCTGGTATTACCCGCAAGCCGAACAGCGCAGCGCGATGCTGATGACCAGCGACGACGATTGGTCCTCGCTGGAGCAGTTCGAGGTGCTGATCGATGGGATGAAAAACGGAACGCCCATTGTTCGTTCTACGTCGTGCCGCAGACGAATCTTACCAGCGCACACATGGATCGATGGGAGCAGGACGGGCACACCTTCACCGTCCACCCGGCGTCGCAGGCTGACATCAAGTCGGGGCTGGCCCAGGAGGAAGAACAGCGCCATTTCGTACCAACGATGTTGCACGAGAATGTCGCCCGTCATCGCCGCGAATTCGATCGTAACCCGCGCACCATTCGCCAGCACGCGGTGCGCTGGTTCGGCTATGTGGAAGCCGCCCACCTCCTGGCGGAATTGGGCATTCTAATGGACCTGAACTATCTCAGTGTCCACCCCTTCTCTCTGGGCTATATGGCTGGATCGGGGCGGCCATTGCGTTTTGTCGAGACCGATGGCTCACTCATCGACTGCTACCAACAACCGACGCTATGGACAGAAGAGGTACTCATCCACCCACGGTTTGTCTTCAGTTTCAAATGGCCTGTGGAGCGTGCGCTGGCCGAAACCGCGCAGATTATCCAGGATGCGGCGCGCCGGTTCTACACGCCGGTGGCGCTCAACTCTCACCCGGTGAGCTTTGCCACCTATTCAAGCCCGCTCATCGAAGGATGTTGGGATGCCGCGCTGGCTGAAGGGATGCCCATTCTCTCCGCCGATGAGTGGCTGGATTGGACGGAGGCGCGCGATGGGGTGCGTATTGCGGCGGATGGCGAGGGTGGACTTGTTCTCAGCTCGCGGCACGCCCTGACGGCGCTGACGGTGATGATGCCGCTGGAGTTGAAACTCAATGAAAATCAGTGCACGGTCAGCTATCAGAATTTGTGGGGGCGCGAGTATCGGGCCGCGACCTTTCGCAACATGCCCGCAGGAGCACGAATTCGTATCTGAGGGTTAGAGGACACACACGACGAAATATCGAAGGGGAAACGCCATGACGATCTACGAATTCGACCAACTTCCCATGCGCATTGCGGTCGGTCAGGTTCGCGAACTGACCGACGACGTGATCTTATTTACCAAGCAACTGGGCATTTGTGATGTCCAGTTCAACATGCTCAATGGCTCTCCCCATCTGCCCGGCGAAACCCACTGGAACTACATGGATC
>JAAUPU010000238.1 GCA_012032975.1 Caldilineaceae bacterium
GCTGACCGTATGTTCCATCGGCACAACATGGACGTGGACACCCATGTCCGCAGCGGCCTGCGCTGTGGTTGGCCCGATGCAGGCCACTCTGGTATTGGCTAGAAGACGATGACCATCCACACTCACAGACGCCAATATCTCCAGAAAATTGCGAAGTGTGGAGGGGCTGGTAAAGGTGACGGCATCGACGCCCATGCGCATCTCGGCAAGCACGGGCAGCGATGGCTTGGCGAGCACTGTGTCGTAAATGGAGATTTCATCGACCACAGCGCCCTGGACCAGAAGTTGCTCGACGGCTTCTGGCCGACCGATGCGCGAGCGGGGCAGAAGCACGCGCTGACCGGAGAGATCGCCCAGCCCAAGCGCAAGAGCTTCAGCCTCAAAGACATCCGGCATAAAATGGGGCCGAAGGCCAAAACGGTCCAACTCCGCCGCGGTGGCGCTGCCAATCGCGGCGATGGGTGGCAGCGCGGGCGGTGCATCCAACTTGGCCAGATAGCCAAAAAAGAAGCGGACCGCGTTTGCACTCGTGAAGATCAACCAGAGATAGCTATCCAATTGCGTCACTGCATTTGCCAACTCGTCGGTGGGCAGTGGCGCAAAGTCAAGGGTCGGAAAGAGCAGCGGGGTCGCACCACGTTCGATCAGCCGCGCACGCATGGCCTCCGCCTGTTCCCGGCTGCGGGTGACCACGATCCGTCGATCACGCAGACCACGGTAACTCACGCTATGCTGCTGGACGTCTCCACCATTCTCTCTCATGGCCGAAGAATCTCCTGCGCGCCCTGTTTCAACGCAGTCTGCGCCAGCTCTGCACCGAGCAAGGATGGATGGTCACCGCAGGCGGAGACGCGAATGACGCGTCGGCCATCGGTGGTTGCCACCACGCCACGCATGGTCAACTGCGCCGCCGTCGGCTTCGGCATATGCGGCGACGGGCGCAGAACAGCCGCCACCCAACTCGCCCAGAAACGCCCGTTCCGCGGTGACAGCCCGGCGCACAGCCTCACGTCGATGGCGACCAGCAATGCCAGAAGCTCCGCGTCCTCTGCCCGGCATTGCACAGCCAGCGCAGCTTGCCCCGGCGCCGGCAACATCACATCGAGCGACAGCCATTCCGCCACATGCTGGTTCATCTTCAGTCGTTGCAAGCCCGCCGCGGCCAGCACGGTGGCGTCGTAATTGCCCTCCTCAACTTTGCGCACGCGGGTCTCCACATTGCCGCGGATGGGGCGCACGATGAGATCTGGACGCACGGCAAGAAGCTGGGCCATGTCGGCGCAGGCTGCTGGTGCCGATGACCGCGCCTTGCGGCAGGCCAGCCAGCGTGCGCCCTGTCGCAGAGACCAGCACATCGCGCACATCTGCCCGGCTGGAGATCGCGCCAAGCACCAGACCTGGCGGATTGTCGACGGGCAGATCCTTGAGAGAATGAACGGCCAAATCGATCTGGCCGCTGAGCAGGGCCGCTTCCAACTCGGCCGTGAAGAGACCTTTGCCGCCAATGGCAGGCAACGGCTGGTCAAGCGTGCGGTCGCCCTGGGTGGAAAACGGAATGAGCTGACAAGCTAAATCGGGGAAATTAGACTGAAGTTGCTGAACAATGGACTCGGTCTGCCAGAGCGCCAGACGCGATGTACGCGAGCCGACCCGGATCGATTTTCGTTGGCTCACAAAGAACGGTCCTTGCCGTTGATCTCCAGGTCAAAGAGGGCGCGCATCGCCTCCGCATAGGGCTTGGCCTGGCCATCACCCGCCAGCGCTTTCAGGCGCGTGGTTGGCTCATGCAACAGTTTGTTGACCAACGCACGCGACATATGCTGGATGTGTTCCAGCGTCTGGCTGTCAACGCCCTCCAAATAGCGCAACGTGCGTTCGACCTCATGCTGACGAATTTCTTCAGCCCGTTGACGAAGGTCAACCACCAGTGGGCGCACGCTGAGCGCCTGCAGCTCTTGCTCCAGCGCGGCCAGTTCGTCGGCGATGATCGCTTTAACTTTCGGCACCTCTCTGCGCCGGGCGGCAAGTGCGCCGTCCAATTCGCCGCGCAGATCGTCGATATCGATGAGGTGGATGCCAGCTACAGAGCCGGCAACCGGATCAATGTCGCGGGGCACGGCCAAGTCGATCAGGACCAGCGGATGGTCCTCGATTGCTTCCTGTCGCGCCGTGGTCGCCATCTCAGCGGTGATCAACGGTTGGGCAGAGGTGGTAGCGCTGATGACGACGCCCGCGCTCTTCAAGGCGAGGGGAAGCTCAGTCAGCGCGCCGGATCGCCATCTGTTGCGGGTCGCCAGACGTTCGGCGTGGGCAGGCGTCCGGTTAAGGATGGTAACGTTGTGTAGACCGCGTGCTTCCAGCGACTTCAGGGCAAGCTGGCCCATTTCACCAGCGCCGATCACGACGACATGCTGCTTGCGCAGGTCGCCCGAAATCCCCTCGGCCATGTTGATGGCCACAGAGCTGATGCTGGCCGGGTTGCGGCTAATCGCCGTTTGCGAGCGCACACGCTTCCCGGTGCGGATGGCTGCGCGAACAACGGACGACAGCACCGGGCCAATCGTGCGGTTTTCCAACGCCTGCATATAGGCATCGGTCACCTGGCCAAGCACCTGATTCTCACCCAGGACCATCGAATCCAGGCCGGCTGCCACATTCATCAGATGTGTGCTTGCATCTGTTCCAGCGCGAAAGGTCAGGTGACTCTCCAACTCACGAGGCGCGTGGCACGCCTCCTCGAGCAACGAATGGAGCGCCTGCCTCGAATCGCCCTGGCAGCGAGCGATGTACGCAAAGATCTCAAATCGATTGCAGGTGGAGAGCAGATAGAGTTCCCCGATACCCACCTCGTGCAGGCGGTCTGCATCAAGCAAAGAGGAAGCGGAGAGGGCTACCTGTTCGCGAAGCTCGACAGGGGTCGTGTGGTGGCTTAGGCCAAGAAAAAAGACGCCGTCGCTGGACACAAAGAGTTCTCGCTTTACGTAGAAAAATCTAACTAAATCTATGTATTTGTGAAAAGTGTACAGAAGGCCGGCCAGGACGTCAAATTGCGCTTTCCATTGGCCAAGCTTCCCGCAGCGGCTCTGGGGTCCGGTGACCTATGCAGGAATTGGTATTGTGTTCTCTGTTTGGTAGACTTTTTCTGTTGGATAGGCTTGGTATGATGCCTTTGTATGACTACGCGAAAAGCACGTTGTTCCTCACCGGAAAGTTGAGAATGGACACCATGACGGTTCTGAAACCCTCCATGCTTGCGCTGGACCTGGAGGGTATTCTGCTGCCCGAAATCTGGATTGCGGTCGCAGAGCAGACCGGCATTGAGGCGCTGCGCAAGACCACACGCGAGGTTGCAGATTACAGTGCGCTGATGCGTATGCGCCTCTCGACGCTGGCCGATCATGGGCTGACGCTTCGCGACATCCAGGCAGTGATTGGCCGGATGGATCCGCTGCCTGGTGCGGTCGACTTTTTGGATTGGGCACGCACGGAAACCCAGGCAGTTATCATCACAGATAGCTTCTACGAATTCGTGGCGCCCTTTCTGCCCAAGCTCCATTTCCCCACCGTATTCGCCCACCAGCTTCGAGTCGATCCAGACAATATGCTCATCGATTTTCGCCTGCGCGTCGAGCATGGCAAACGCAAGGCGTTGCACGCGTTCAACGAGTTGGGTTTTCGCACCATGGCCGTGGGCGACTCTCACAACGACCTGGCCATGCTTGCCGAAGCCGATCTCGGCGTCCTCTTTCGGCCGCCCCCCGCCGTGGCCAAAGAATATGACCATTTTCCGGCCACCTACGAATACCAGGATCTTCAAGCTCGCGTGCGCACCTTTCTTTCTGGAACAGCAGACGCCACCTTCAAAGCCCCAGACAGCGAAGGCTAACCCGATCAAGGCCAGGTCAGGGCCAGCGAGCCGCTTGATGCAATCGGGGCTTACAGACAGCGTCACCAAGCCAGGTTATTCTCCACCTACCTCACGCGGCGAATCGATGGAAGCACCGGACAGGGTCATGACGCGGATCGGCATCTATTTTGGCAGCACAACCGGCGCAACCGAACGGGCGGCGGATCGGATTGCGGCCAATTTGGCCAGCGATGGCTTGGCGGTGGATGTGGTCGATGTAGCCGAGTTTCACCTGGACGAGATGGAAACGTTTGACTTCCTGATCTTTGGGATCCCAACCTGGAATGTGGGGCAGCTTCAGGCCGACTGGGAGAGCGCCCTGGATGAGATGGACGAACTGAATTTGAGCGGCAAAAAGGTCGCGATCTTCGGGCTGGGTGACCAGCAAGGGTACCCGGAGACCTTTGTCGATGCCATTTTCTTCTTGGCCGATAGGGCGCGGGAACGGGGTGGGGAAATTGTGGGCCACTGGTCGACCGATGGCTATGAATTTGAGGCATCCTGGGCGGTTGAGGAGGGTCGTTTTCTTGGACTGGTCCTGGACAATGAAAGCCAGGGACATTTGACCAACGACCGAATCGATCGCTGGTGCGGCCAGTTGCGCACCGAACTCCCCTTGATCGGCAGCGAGGCCAGCCGCTGATGGCGACCAGACCACGTTCCTCTGCCACGCCGATGGAAGCCCGTCCGCCGGAGAGTTTCCTGGCCAACATGGTCAACCCGGCTGGCTATATCCTGGCGGTCTCCTATCCGGTTCTGGCACTTTCGACCGGCGTCCGTGCGCTTTACCAGCTCTTCCTGCGCGATGATATTACCTATTATCTGCCGGTGATCATGAGCGCAGTGGCCGCGCTCTGCTACCTCACCGCGACGATTGGTTTTGTCTACCGACGGCGATGGTCCTGGTGGCTGTCCGTTGGCGTACTCGGCTTCGAGTCCGCGATGACGCTGGTGGTTGGAGTCTGGAGCTTTGTCGATCCGCAAGCGGTTGGCAGCACGGTCTGGCGTCACTTTGGCGAGGATTATGGCTACTTTCCATTCTTTCAACCCCTCCTGGGGTTGCTGTGGCTCTTCTGGCCGGTCATCCTCGCGAACTCGTGGGAATCGTGCCTCACGCACTACCGCACTTCGAGCGACTACCAGAAAGACGGTGCGCCGAAGTGGGACTGGCAGGCGAGCATCCCGCTCAAGCCGAAGGACTTCGAGAAAGTGATGCTGGCCGAGTTCGAGAACGATCTCGAACGCTGGCATGACCTGACCTGGGATGCCGAGGCATCTAAGAAACCGGCCAATGTGGTGCGCATCGACCTGACATTGGCAAACCTGCCCGGGACACTGGGGGCCGTCTGCACCCTCGTCGGCGAGCAGCACGCGAATATCGACAACCTTGACGTCAACCTGCGCAAACCCGACTTCTTCCAGATGACGATCGACATCGAGGTTCGCGATACGCGCCATCTTGGCAATATCCTGACTGCACTGAGGGCCCAGAGCTTCGTCAGCCAGGTCGACCGAGCGATTTCTCCGCCATCGAGATTCGATCGGGCTCCGCCGAGGGGGCAGGCCCGCCTGCCGCTGGGCTCCGAGCCGGCGCAGCGGCATTGAGCGGGCGCCCGGCATGATCTTCAAGCGGCGCGACAAGCCACCGTTCTGGCCCCGGTTGCGCGAGGTTCTGTACCCGCGCAAGGGATTGCTGCGCGGACTGGACTATATTCGCAAGCGCCTCCACCGGCTGCCCGACAATCCGCACCGGATCGCGCTTGGCTTTGCTTGCGGGCATTCGTCTCGTTCACGCCCTTCTTCGGATTTCACTTCTTTCTGGCGGCGGGATTGGCCTGGCTGGTGC
>JAAUPU010000239.1 GCA_012032975.1 Caldilineaceae bacterium
CTCTGCGGTCCGCGGGCGGGCCACCGACGCTGCTGTCATGGCCTGGCTCGCGCGCCCACGCCGGGGCATTGACCACGCTGAAGAGTACGTTGATGCCGCGGTTGCCGGCCTCGTTGACAATGCCCTGCAACTCGCCAAAGCTGGCCCCGCCCGGCCCAGACTGGAAGAGACGCCATTCGACCTGCTGTTTGATCCAGTCGAAGCCCAGGTCGCTGGTTGCATTGAGCGCCTCGCCGATCCCTCCGCCCAGCATGTGCGCCTGGAGGCCATAGCCAAAAAATCCGCTCCCCGAAGGCGGCGGTGCACTGACGATCGGAGCAGACACTTGTTCGGAAGCTGCGCTGGATGCAGCCACAACGGCAGCCGCCTCACTGGCTGGCCCAGGTGTCGGCGTCGGCGGCAGCTCGTCTTCGGAGACCGGCTCGACCGTTTCCATCCGGCCCACGGTCTCGGTCAACCCAGCAAAGACCCAGCCTGGCTGGTCTTGCTCGTCAATCTTGACCTGATACCAGTCGCCTGCAGGCGACAGACCCGTGATCTCCAGACGTACGCCCTGCCGCGCCGCGGTCACCACTTCATAGGCAGTGCCTGGCCCTGCGCGCACATTCATCCGCTCTGGCTGGATGATGGCCAGCGGCACGCCGGGCGTTGGGGTCGGCAATAGGGACGCGGCTTGCTCGCCACTCTCCTGCGTTTCAGTTTCCGCGATGGCTTCCAGATCGACCACCTCGACAAACTCAGTTGCGACCCATCCACTCTCCACAATCCCTTCGAGACGGACCTCCAGCCATTCGTCATCCTCACTGGCGCCGAGAATCTCGACTTCTGCACCGGCGGGCAATTTGCCGACAATTTCGGCTCCCGAGACCGGCGCGGCACGCACATTGAGGCGGCTGTCCACGGTCCGTACGACGGCAATCTGGGGCTGATCTTGTGGCGGTGTGGTCGGTGTGGTCGGGGCCGCGGGCGGTGTCGCGGTGCAGGCTGAAAAATGAGCGCAAGGCTGACAATGAGCAGCAGGTGAAGCCGTACCGTCGGACGCGCCTGCAGTGGATGTTTCAGATTTCCTGAATGGGTCGAACGGCTGTTTGTATGGCCTACATTGGGGAGAACGCGCGCCATCAACACCTCCGAGTATGGGTTGGCGGGTGAGATCACCCAGCAGCGTTTTGGCGAGGAAAGGCGGGAAGCATGGGCAATAAAAAGGGGCGAGGTGACGCCTCGCCCCTGTGACGCGAAGTCCAGAAAGCCGTGGATCACTTGGGCATGTTGGCCAGCGCGTTGTAGACAGGCAGCGGTCCCCAACCGGGATCGACAATGCCCCATTGCGCTTTTTCGGTGCCGTTTGCAACCACGCGGAAGTTCAGATTCCATAAGATCGGCGGCGCAGACCAACCCCACGCCTTGGCCATCTGAAAGGCCTCTACCGTCCATTGAGCTTGCTCTTCAAAGGAGTTGTCGTTGGCATAGGCATAGCGAGGATCAAATGCGCCGCCTGCTGCCCAGCCAAACTCGGTCGGCCAGATCTGGACGTTTGGAGCGCCATAGACGTTGGCGATGTTTTTGTAGCCTTCCATGGTGCTGCGGAAACTCCACGAGTGATGGGGAGAATCGCACGCTCCGTTGAAACTGTTGCCATTCAGTTGGATGGCTTCGCACGCGGTTTCCCAAGTGGCGCTGGGCGGCACATTGTAGCCACTGGGATGAGCGCCAATGGCATCGGCGTAGTTGGCAACGCCGTTCTGGAACATGGCCTCCAGATACTGGAAGTCGTCAATCGCATAGGGAGGATTGGAGCCAGCAGGCGTCAGCGCACCGCTGACCACCCACATAGATGGGCAAGCCGCCTTGATCGCCTGATAAGAGGGCGCCAGTAGTCGGACATATTCGGCAGCATCCAGCGGCTTGTTGCCCCATTCATAGTGGAGATTCTGTTCATTCCACACTTCGATGGCCTTGAGCGACGTGCCGCAATATTTGCCGGCAAGCGCGCCGTTGAAGTTGGCGAAGGTCTGCGGATCCTGGGGCGGGCCGCCGACGCTGCCGTCGAAACCGGGTTCACGCGCCCAAGCGGGGGCGTTCACGACGCTGAACAACAAGTTGATGCCCGCGCCATTGGCCGTATTGACGATACCGTCAGAGGAACCAAAATCGATGTTGCCTGGGCTGCCTTCAAAGACACGCCATTCGATCTGCTGTTTCACCCAGTTGAAACCCATGCCCTGGGTGGAGGCCATGACCTGTCCAGCCTGGTCGTTGTGCACCATATGGGCCTGGACGCCGTAGCCGAAGGGAATGCCACCGGCAGGGGGCGGCGCACTGACAACGGGGGGCGCAGCCGCTGGCTCGGGAGCCGGAGCCTCCTCAGCAGCTTGTGCAGCCGGCTCTGCTGCAGCGGCGGGAGCCGGGGCTGGCGCTGCAGCAGCCACAAAGACAGGCGGCTCAGGATAATCCGTCGCCACGGCCACGAGGTTAGACTGACCAGCCGTGTTGACCAGTTGGCCGATCACCCAGCCTTTGCCGCCATCAAACTCGATCTGCCACCAGTCACCGGCTTCGTTCTTGCCTAGAACGGTGTAGGTGTTGCCGGGAGCAACCTGTCCAAGCACCGGGTAGGCTGTGTTCGGGCCTTCGCGTACGTTGACCAGTTGGCCGCTGCTCACGGTTGGATTGGGAGCGTCGGCAGCTGCGTCCGCCGACGCTGCGTTCTCGGCTTTCGGCGCGGTCGCCACGGCCAACACGGTTGACTGGGGCGCACCCACGGCCTGGCCATTGCTACCGACGAGTTGTACGTCTACGCGCAGGTCGCCCACAGAAGCAGGGGCAGGCACAATCATGGTTGGGCTGTCCAAGGGGTACATCTGTTGGGCGACGACATTGCCTGCCGAGTCGACCATGGTATAGGCAACCGCCATTTGGCCCGCGCTGGTCGCGAGTTCACTTCCCTGCTGGAATTGAAGCAGGACATTCCATACATTCGGGTCCACATCGCCAGATGCGGGCACCTGGATCGAGAGGTTGCGCAAGTTATAGCGTTGCAACAAGTTGAGCTTGTGGCTGATACTGCCAGCATCTTCTACATAGACGACGCGCTCAAAGCCCTGGTCATCCAGATAGCTGTAGCGGTACATGCCGGCAGTGTCATCCCAAACCACGCGGCTAAGCAAGCGGGGATTGTCCAACGTCACCGAGATGTTCTCGCCGCTGCCATCCTCTGCCACTTCGATCTCGCCGAGCAGGGGTTGTAATGACTCCTGGTAGCCTTTTAGCAACAGGTAATTACCTGCCTGCTCAACAGATTGGGCGGGCAATTCGATCTGGATCTTGCGGCGTTCGGCTTCGTCGGTAGCGAAATTCATCAACGCTTCCATCTCGCCGTTGGCCTGGTATGCGCGCGGGTCTACCGGGGCGGGCACGATCAATGTGTCGACCACTTTGCTCAGGGCGCGCCAATCATAACCGCCTGTATTCCAGTTGTCGGCAGAAACTTGCTGGGGAGGTTCGACACGGACGCCAAGTGTTTTATTGGCGGCATGGAGTCGCTCTGCTAAGCCCGTGATCAGATGGACGAAATCAGCGCGCGCGCTGGGAATCGCGTCGACACCTCGATAGTCAATCACAACGCCTGGATAGCCGTTTTGCACCACCGTCTGTTCCACGGCGACAAATTGGTTTTCCTGCTGGCCAGGATCCAAAAGCAGGTTGTTGATGAGGTCCGTGCGAACCATATCCCCCTGCCAGTTTCGGATCACCGGGATGGTGTTGCCATTGCTGACCGGTGCAACCCCATCAAGCGCGCCATCGCCCCGGAGGTAAAGACCGGCTTTGAGTTCATTGGTCACGATTGCGTTTGGGGGAAGTTGGGCATCAAGACCCAGATTCGCCGCAACAGAGGGCACCGCGGGCACCGTTTGCATGACCATAAAACTTTCCGGTACATACGCAACCTGGGCCTCGATCTTGTCATCGGCCACGAGAACAGCGCTGGGCAGATGTTGCCATGCGCCATTCTCCCAGGCGTAGACGCTGAGTGTCGTCGTACGGCATGCTATCGTTGGGAATGGGCACCTCGATGATCGAACCCGTGGGCCGACTGCCGGTGAGCTTGAGATCGTAATAGGGGCTTTTCGGGATCAGATAGTCGGGGAGGTTGCGGGCGGCCTCGTAGAGATCCCGCCCGGCCTGACCCTCGATAAACTCAACGCGCGGGGTGCTGTCGATATCGGTGAGGAATGACGAACTGACAATTCTCATCCGGGAAACTGACAGTGGTGCCGTCCGAATCCATCACCCCCCCGCCAGTGGCAGGGATACGGGTGTACGTCAGCGCCTGCAGACGATCCATAAGGCGGACCGGCGGCAATAGGAGAACGACGAAAATTAGACTTGGGATCACGATCAACGTGATCAACCAAGCCGCCGGTCCCTCAACCAATCGGGATAAGCCACCCCACATCGACGGGCGAGATCCCCTACCAGATTTGTACATCAGCTATCGGCTCCTTTGCGAGTCCGAATCGTTACCGAAACTGCAACCAAATAAACGTTCGAATTCGGGCCCACGTTGTGAACTTGTGAATCGGCCATCAGGCAAAGCAATGCGACGAGATCGACCTTGTGCGCCGGAAATTACATGAATGCTTCGCAAACGCACAAATGAGAATACAAGAAGAAAAAGTGCCAGATAATTACGTCTACAATGCCAAGCCGTGTTGCACAGATGATGCACATAGGCGACTACGTATCTTAGCACACACAATTGACCGGGCAAAAAATGGCGGTTGCGACACGAAGTTGTTCCAGCGCTCATTTGGATTTGCCATGAAACTCCGTGCTATACTTGGCATCATGGAGCTTGAAATTGCTGTAGACAGTCAGACCAAACGACATCGTCGGCCGTGGCTTGAAGTCACATTGGTCACAGGTTTTATTGTCAGCCTGCTGGTTGGCATTGCGGCGCTGTTGGTCCTGTTTCTCGTGCAGGGCAACCAGGAATCGGCCGCGTTCGCTCTCAATCCGCTCTCGACGGTACTGCCTGAAAAGATCAGCCCGGCCCTTGCCCTCACCCAACTCCAGGGCGACCCGGCCGAGGCGCTCGCCCTGCAGGCTACGAATGCTGGCGAATTGGAAACGGCGTATGCCATTGTCCTTTTCGACACGCAGTTGGAGGGGAGCGCCCGCATTGGTGTTCTTTCGCAATTGGCTAGGAGATTTCGTAGCGCGGCGCAATTCGACCGTGCTGCTCAGGTTTACCGATTGATGGCGCCTGCCGCAATTCTGGACGCAACGCTTTCCAGCATGGAAGGCGCACAGTCGTTGACTGAAGTCGCCGAAGGTCTGCTTCTTGCAGAGGAACATTCTGCTGCCCTTGATTACGCAGATCAGGCGAAACGCATCGCGACGCAAGCGCCCGAGCTTTTGCCTGCGCTGAGGAGCCAACTTTTCAACGCGTTGCGCCCCCTTGCCAACAATTTGGGTGATCCCCGGTTTGCTCAGGAAATAGATGAACTCGCCCGCAATCCCTATCTCGCGCCCGCCAATTTTTTGATCGACAGCAAATGGGAAACGCTGGCCGATCCGGTGGCCCCAGACCCGACGCTTGACGCGGCCATCTCCACGCGTCAAATGGCCGCGCGCCAGTTGGCGGAACGCCTGGCTCTCACGGGTGGCGTTGACGTTGAGCCAGAGCAGAAGGCATTGGAAACCGCGCTGATCACTGAAGACCAGGCGCGCGCTGCGTTCTTTCA
>JAAUPU010000240.1 GCA_012032975.1 Caldilineaceae bacterium
TGAACTGGAAGATCATGGGTGCCCCGATCCATTCCTGGCTGGCTTCCATCAACTTGGGCAGACCCACGCCGCCCTCGTTCGGCTCCCAGATGGTGACTTCCTTCAGCGCATCGCCGATGGAGTCGTAGCCTTCTGTCAGCGGGATGTAGCCGCGCACGACACCCTGACCCAGGTAGAAATGCAGCGGGTAGTAGATGGGGTCGTATTCCCAGTTTTCGCTGATGCGGTCGAAGCTGCCGTCGTCTTGCAGATTCTCGTAGTGGACGCCATCAATGCCCAGCACAAGCAGCTCTCGGCCCTCGCGGGAGTTGAAGAACTCCAGCATGTCCACGGCCAGTTGCGGATTCTCTGAAGTGGCAGAGACTGCGATGAAACCGTTGCTGTCGATCCCCTCGGCGCGTGAAAACTCAAAGCCCTCGGCTGTGAAAGGCGCCAGCGGGACCAGCTCGGAGTCGGGCACATTGAAGCCGCCGCCGGACGGAATCCAGCCCACGCCCGCCTTGCCGCCCTGCAGATAGATTTCGCTGGTCTGGGGGAAGCTGGTCAAGCTGGCGAAGTCGGTGTTGACCAGACCATCCGCGTACAGTCCGTTCACGAATTGCAGCGCGGCTTTGACATTGTCGCTGGTGGCCACGGGGATCAATTGGCCGTCATCGCCGACCCAGTAGTTTCGTTCCACATCGAAGAAGCTGACCGGTGCGCCAAACGCCGAAAAGATCGGCGTCATGGAGCGGCGAATCTGGCGGCTGCCCTCGATCTGCATCCCCGTGCTGCGGCCATCCGAATCGCGATCCTTGAAGGCTTGCAACAGCTCGCGGAACTCGACCTCGTTGGTGGGCATATCCAAACCCAGCTCGTCCATCCAATCCTGACGGGCAATCAACACCCAGTCCGAACCGCCGCTGAGCATGGGAATGTAGTAGACCTGTCCGTCGCGTTTCATGTCGGCATAGGCGTCCGAATTGACCAACGCGGTCAGGAAAGGATGGCGCTCGGGGTCGATATAGTCGTCCAGCGGAATGACGAAGCCATCCTCGATCCACTGGTAGTTGGTGTCCATGTGGTGGTAGATGTCGATGTCTTCTTCGGTGCTCATGGCGAGGTTGCGGAACTGGTTGATGTCGCCCCAGTCCACGGTCGCAAACTGGATATCGGTGTTAGTGCGGGCTTCGATCTCCTGGATGATGGGGTCGGTGTCCCAATCCAGGGTCACGCCGCCGCGGAAGATCGTGACGGTCTCGCCGCCGCCGTCCACCGGGATTCTGTAATACTCGCCTTTGTAGGTGGTTGCGTCTTCTGAATCAGCCGATGCGTCGGCTTCTGAATCGGCGGGCGCCGTGGCCTCTGCTTCTGCCGCCTGATCGTCCGCACCCGAGTCGGCTGGGGGTGCACCTGCACACGCCGCCATCGTGAGGAGGGCCATCATCAGTGTGGCGAGTAGGATCATCCGCCATTTCGAGGTAGAGCCTTGCTTTGTCATCCCGTACCATCCCTTTCTAAGTTGACCTGATTCGTCGCCTGGAATCGCTTCCAGAAAATACCTATCAAAATAAACGGAGTGCAATATTTCGTCGGTTTTCCTCCTTCTCTGATGATCACTCAGGCTTTGCTGCGGATGACGAGAACTGCTCGAATCGAGCCTCAGAAATTCATCTAATTCGTGCAATTCGTGGCAAGAATTCCTTGCGATACTGAGCAGTCACTGTTTCGGCGTGTTGGCTACTCCTTGGTCGAACCCAACATGATGCCGTGGACAAAGTATTGCTGGATAAACGGATAGACCAGAATGATCGGCATGATGGCCATGACGATGGTCGCGGCCCGGATGGTGGCCGGGTTGTAATTGCCGGCCACGCCGGGATCGATGGTGACGCTGGCCGAAGTCGAAACCACGTTGCGCAAGAAAAGCGCCAGCGGAAAGAGATCCTGGTCGGAGAGGTAGATCATGGCAGAACCAGTCGTTCCAATATTGCACCGCGTAGAAGAGACCGATTGTGGCCAGGATCGGCTTGGCCGTGGGGATGACGATACGAAAGAGCACGGTGAACGAGCCAGCGCCGTCGACCACCGCGGCCTCCTCGATCTCCGGGTTGCGGCTGGCGAAATAGGCGCTGGTCAGGATCAGATAAAACGGATGCACGGTAAAGGGCAAGATGATGGCCAGCAGATTGTTCCTCAACCCCAACTGGCGGATGAGGACGAAGTTTGGCACAAGACCACCATCGAAAAAGAGCGTGACCAGAAAGAGCATGGCGATGATCGAGACAAACGCCAGCCTCTTTTTGGCGAGAAAATAGCCCATGATCGTGGTCCAGAAGAGGCTGTTGGTGGTGCCGACGATCGTGACGCCGATGGAGATCAGCAGGCTGCGCAGAAATTGCGGATTCTCGAAATTGACCTTGTACGCCTCCAGCGAGAAGCTGTTGGGGATCAGATGATATTGGCTGGCGAAGTAGGCGTCGGACTCCGAGAACGAGATGATGATCAGGCTCCAAAATGGGTAGATCGTCATGAAGGCAAAGATGCCCAGGGCGACGTAGATGACGATGTCGATGGGCGTCAACCATTTTTTTCGCATCAGAACAGCCCCTCGCCATCGCGGAAATATTTCACCGTCTGGTTGGCGATCAGCAGGAAGAGCACGCCGAGAAACGATTGCACAAAGCCGGCCGCGGCCAGGCGCGAGAAGTCTGGCGTCTTCTCGAACGAGCGCACGATAAAGGTCTGGATGATGTCGCCCGTTTCATAGACCAGCGGGTTGTAGAGGTTGAAGACCTGGTCGAAGCCGACGCGCAGGACATTGCCGATGTTGAGCAGCAGGACGACGACCATCACCGGATAAAGCGCTGGCAATGTGATGAAGCGGATCTTGTGGTAGCGCGTCGCGCCGTCCACTTCCGCCGCCTCGTAGAGCGTGGGGCTGATCGTTGCGATGGTGGCCAGGTAGATGATGCTGCCCCAGCCGATGGTGCGCCAGATTTCGCTGAGAATCAGCGTGATGGGAAAGACGGCTTCGTCCTGCAGGAAGTCGACGCGGGTCAATCCCAATGCGGCGAGCAGGTTGTTGAGCGCGCCATAATCGCGCGCCAGGATGTCGTTGAAGACGCCGGCCAGCACCACCCAGGAAATGAAGAAGGGCAGGTAGGAGAGGGTCTGGACGGTGCGTTTGTAATAGGTCAGGCGCACTTCGTTGATCAGGATCGCCAGGATGATCGGCGCGGGAAAGCCAAGCACGATGCGCAGGAAGTTGATCTGCAACGTATTGAAAAAGGCGCGCACGAAGTTCGGGTTGTCCATCAGCCAGCGGAAATGTTCCAGCCCAACCCAATCGCTGGCCAGATATCCCCGGCGGAACGAAAAATCCTGGAACGCGATGATCAACCCATACATGGGCACATAATGAAACAGAATCACATAGACCAGGGGCGGTAGAATCAGTAGATACAGCCCCTTGTTCATGCGAATGTCGCGACCAGCCTTGCGCAAATAGGCAAAACGGGCAGGCTGCTGTGTCCGGCCAGGCGTGCTGAGGGGTTGTGTCTGTGCGTTTCGGAGCATCTTCGTCTGCTTACCCTGCATGAGCGAGTTGGCTTACAAATGGCTGCAAGGTCAGTTCGTCGGCGAAGTGGCAGGCAACCTGACTATCGGGTTCGTTGGCCAGATCGCGCAGCGGCGGCGCCTCGACCCGGCAGAGATCCTGGACATACTTGCAGCGGGTGTGAAATGCGCAGCCAGACGGCGGATTGACCGGGCTAGGGATGTCGCCAGCCAACACGATGCGCTTGCGGTGGCCGCCCCCTGCCCCCCGCCGGGGAATTGCGTTGAGCAACGCTTCGGTGTAGGGATGGGTCGGTCGGCTGAAGATCTTGGCGGTCTTGGCGCTCTCCACGATGCGGCCCAAATACATGACCATGATCCGGTCACTGATATACTCGACCACGCTCAGGTCGTGGGCGATGAAGATATAGGTCAGTCCCAGTTCCTCCTGCAGATCGGAGAGCAGATTGAGTACCTGCGCCTGCACCGACACATCCAGCGCCGAGACCGGCTCGTCGCAGATCACGAGCTGGGGCTGGATGCTCAGTGCGCGAGCGATGCCGATGCGCTGGCGCTGGCCGCCGGAAAACTGGTGGGGGTAGCGGTTGACCGCATCCGCGCCAAGACCGACTTTTGCAAGCAGCTCTTCGACTCGCGCGGCCTGGCTCTTGCGATTGCCCAAATGGTGAATTTGCAGCGGCTCGGCGATGATCTCGCCGACGCGCATGCGCGAGTTGAGCGACGAATTTGGATCTTGAAAGAGTATCTGGATGTGACGGCGAATCTGCTTCAAATCTTGTCTGGGTACGTCGGCAATCTCGGTCACCTCGTCGCCCAGCCGAAAGCGGATGCTGCCCGCGGTGGGGGTCGTAGAGGCGGATGATGCAACGACCGGTGGTCGTTTTGCCCGAGCCGCTTTCCCCAACCAGCCCAATGGTCTCACCCGGCCGGACGCTGAAGGTCACGCCGTCCACCGCTTTGACATGGGCGACGACCTTCTTGAACAGCCCCTTTTTGATGGGAAAATATTGCTTGAGATCGCTCACCTCCAGCAACGGAGGCGGCCTGTTATCTGGTCGAGTTTGCTCAGCCATGCGCCACTTCCTTGGCTCCCTCGTAGAGCCAACAGGCCGCGCGGGTGTCAGTGTCGATCTGAAAGGTGGGGGGCTGTTGCTGGCGGCATAGGTCCATCGCGGCTGGACAACGAGGCGCAAACGAGCAGCCTTTGGGGATCAGATAGGGATTTGGCACCGAGCCGGCAATGGAAGTGAGGCGCGCACTGCTGCCGATGGTGGGCAGCGAGGCGAGCAGCCCCTGGGTGTAGGGATGGCGCGGCTGGTCGAAAATGCGGTCCACGCTGGTCTCCTCGACGACCTTGCCCATGTACATCACGATCACGCGGTCGGCCATCTCGCCGACGACGTTGAGGTCGTGGGTGATGATCATCAGCGCCATGCCCTGCTCGATCTGGATCTCGCGGATCAACTCCAAAATCTGCGCCTCGATGGTCACATCGAGCGCGGTGGTCGGTTCGTCGGCGATGAGCAGATTCGGGCTGCAGCTCAACGCCATCGCGATCATGGCGCGTTGGCGCATCCCGCCGGAAAATTCGTGCTGGTACTGGTCGACTCGGCGCTCTGGCTCCGGGATGCCGACCTGGCGCAACATCTCGATGGCGTGTTGGCGCGCCTCTTGTTTGGAGACCTGGCGATGCAGCACGATGGCTTCGATGATCTGGTCGCCGATGGTGTAGACAGGGTTGAGCGATGTCATCGGCTCCTGGAAGATCATAGAGATCTGATTGCCGCGAATCCCGCGAATCTTCGGCCCCAGCGGGTCGAGCTTGGTCAATTCGACCGCTTCCTCGCCGATATGGTAGACAATGCTGCCATCGACGATGCGCGCAACGGGGTGGGGCAACAATCGCAAGATCGAGCGCGCGGTCACGCTCTTGCCGCAGCCGCTCTCGCCGACTACGCCCAGGGTGCGACCCCGATCCAGCGAAAAGCTCACCCCATCCACCGCCCGGACGATGCCCTGCTCCAGGAAGAAATAGGTTTTTAGGTTCTTTACGTCGAGCAACTTGTTGGCCAATTATTCTAGCTTCCTGGCAATGACGCTGCCATAGGTATAATGCCCAAAGAATTCACCAGCCTCGAATCGACGGCGGGCCTCTGCTTTGAGAGCGGCGG
>JAAUPU010000241.1 GCA_012032975.1 Caldilineaceae bacterium
GCTGACCAGCAGATAGGGGCGCGCATCCGGCTTCTGTCGGTGCCAGAGCATGTCCTGGGCAGTCAACAACAGTTGGTTCACCTCGCTGTCGCGCAGAATCGTCGGCAATGGCGTCCGCACTGACTGTTGCACGACCGGCTCGGCCGGGTCAGTGCCGATGACGCCGATGCCGTGCAGCCAGCCGAAGAAGACCTTCAACGTCGTGATTCGGCGAGCCAATGTCTTGGCGCTACACGGCTTTCCCCGCTCGCTCTGCATCCATTCCAAGAACTCGTTGAGATGCTCGGTCTTGATCTGGTGCAGCCGTGTCTCTTCGCCCATAAAGCCGGCTAGAATCTTCAGATCGTTGCGAAATGCCTTGATCGTGTTCTCGCTGAAGCCTTTGCGCAACATATATTCGGTGAACGCTGCGATCGCCTGTCGAAGCTGGCTGTCTGCACGGAGGGGCGGCGGCGCGCTTTGTTCCGCGTTGGTTTCGGCGTTGGTTTCAAGGTGTGCTTCGGCTGGCGGATCCGATGCGATTTCGGTCACAGAGGGTTGGTTGATCTCCGCCGAGCCATTGGCTTGCTCTGCCCCGGGTTCGGTGGCAAGTGGCGGTTGGGCTGATGACGATGTAGGCACAGGCGCGCTCCTGGACAATCTGACTGGAAAAGGCATTTCGTATAGCTGAGTGGCAGTATACGGCGGCGGGGTATGGGTGTCAAGCCAGGGCCGTCGGGCGACAGGCCAAGAAGCCCTGGACGTCAAGCTCGTTTTCCCCCGGCAGCGTCATACTGAGCAGTCAAACCGTGGGTCGGGGCGGCCTACTGCTCCTGGATCGACGTGTCGCGATACCAGGAGACGCGCACCAGCGCATTGCCGGTCCGCTGATAGAACTCGACGGTGATCTCATGTTCACCTTGGCCAACACCGTTGAAACGATTGGACATTTGCTTCAGGCCATCGGTCCAGCCATCGATCACCCGCTGGCCGTCGATGAAGACGCGCACGCCGTCGTCGCTGTTGGCGCTGAAGACGTAGGTGCCCGGCTCGAAGAAGAACCTGCCCTGCCATCGCCCGGACCAATTCGTGTTGTTGATCACGCCCGGAATCGGCGAGGCCGTGCCCCAGTTGCGGTCCAGCGGATAGGCTGTGCGCGCTTCCAACTGTTGCACGGGCGGGGTGCCACTCAGGCTGCCATTGTTGTAATAGCTGGCGAGCCAATCGTCTGTATTCGCCAGCATTGCGTAGGCCGTGCGGATCAGCGCGGAGCCGCCGGCCTGGAAATATTCCACACGCAACTGATGGTCACCGGCAGCCAACGATTGATCCACGTAGAGGTCGCGCGCGGTCGATTCGCGCCAGTCGTCTAGGATGAGCATGTTGTCGAGCCAGACGCGCACGCCATCATCCACACGCACGCTAAAGCGGTAGTTGCCGGCAGGCAGGTTGACGGTGCGCTCGAACCTGGCCGAGAAATTGGTTGCCGGGACAAGTGGATGGGGACTCCCGGTTCCCCAGTCGAAGTTGATCTCCGGCGAATCGACCACGACAACGGGCGAACCAGCCAGATCCCGGTTGGAAAAGTAAGAGGTTCTCCATCCTCTGAAGACAATCGGTGTGGGAGTTGGAATCGGCGCCACGGTGGGCGTTGGCGCTACCAGTATGGATGTGCTGTTCGGGTCGCCCTGGATCGTGACCACGTTGCTCTGCACCCAGCCCGTGAAGCCGCCCTCGCATTCGATCTGTAGCCAGGTTTCGTCCGGCGTGCGCCCAATGATTGGGCAGATCTGCCCCAGGTTGAAGCGGCCGATGACCTCAAACTCGATGGCCGGACCGGCGCGCACGTTGACAAAGTCGAAGCGACCCACGGCCACCGGAACCGAAGCCGCGGTTGGCGCGGCGGGCGGGGCCGAAGTCGGTGCGACCGCCGCGCCGCCATCCGCCTGGATCGCGGAGACCAGGATCTCTGGGCCACCTGACTGTGCGCCGGACGGAGGAGAAGCGCCCCCATACCTTGACCGGTGTATCCGCGCCCACAGCCGCAAGTGCGCTGATCTGGCTTTCGACATCGGGTGTCTGCCCATACAGTCCGGCAATCGAGCCATCGGTCAGAAGCAGCGCATGGCTGTAGGGCAGGCCGCTGACTTCGCGCAGCATTCCCGGTAGGGCAAAGACATCTTGGGTTGTCTGGGGCAGGGACAATGGATCGATCCCCAACGCTGGGTTGCTGGCGATGGCGCTCCCCGTCGAGCCGATCATGAGCAACAGCAGTGACAGGGTCAACAGAAGCCAACCGGATAGGATTCTCATAGGCTTGTTCCCTCTTGGCTATCAAACGGATGTGGATCGCGCCGCCTGAGATACGGATGCAGGGCTGGTCCAGAGGTAGATGAAGCCGAACTGTAACATTGGCACTATGGCAGGGCAAATGGCGATCGAACAGCTCCACTACAGCGCGGGGACGGTGGGGCGATCAAAACAAAACCCGCCTTTTGTCGAGGCGGGACAAGTCGGAATCAGTTGGCTTTGGACCGACCTACACTGGCAGACGCAACTGGAAGTTGACCGTTTCGGGCGCAGAGAAGAAGAGACCATCAACGCCCATCGCCAAAAGAGCAACGCCAAAAAGAGCAGGCTGAACTTGTAGAGCCGCCAGATGTTGCCATTCGTTGGATGGCGTTGGATCGCGATTGCCTGCCACAAGAAGACGCCGTTGAGTGCGAGCGCCAGGAGCAGATAGACCGGCCCGAGCAATCCCAGAAAAACCGGCGCCAAACTGATCACGCCCAGCAATATGCTGTAGAGCACGATCTGGCGGTGGGTTTCCCTGTCGCCCACGATGACCGGCAACATGGGGACGCCGGCCGCCTCGTACTCCTTTTTGCGCATGAGCGCCAGCGCCCAGAAATGGGGCGGCGTCCAATAAAAGACGATCAGAAACATGATCACCGGCAGCAACGAAATCTCGTTGGCCACTGCGGCCCAACCCACCAAGGGCGGGATTGCGCCGGCCGCGCCGCCGATCACGATGTTTTGCGTGCTGTGGCGCTTGAGCAGCTTGGTGTAGATGACTACGTAATAGAGGATGCCCGCCAGCGCCAGCGTCGCGGTCAGCAGGTTGACGGTCCACCAAAGCTGCACAAAGCTGAGCGCGCTCAGCAGCAGTCCAAAGGCCAACACCTGGCTTGGTGTCATGCGTCCACCGGGCAAGGGCCGCAGCCGCGTCCGCACCATGACATGGTCGATGTCCCGGTCCACAAATTGGTTGATCGTGTTCGCCCCGCCCGCGGCCAGAAAGCCACCCACCATCGTCCATAGAATCAACATGCCGCCGGGCGGCGCATCGCCGGCCAGGAACATGGGCACGAAGGTGATCACCAGCAACAGCGATATAATGCGCGGCTTGGTCAGCGTGACATAGTCGCTGATCGCCAGGCGCGTGAGCGCCTGTTCCTTGCTCAACCTCGGTTCACTGGGGGTGGCCTGCTCGTTGACCCCCGACGACGCCGGCGCGCCCGTCTTTTCGGGGCTGGCAATCGGCTCGGCTAGCGTGCTACGCACAATGGGACTCCTGATTTGAAGCAAATTTGAGGATCAGCGGCACAGCGTGGCCGCGCCGCGACGATCCTGGTCTACGCATGGCCCTGCTGCGGCGGTCCGGTCAGCAATTCTGTTTCTTCATCCCCCAGCGTCGGCGCTTCGGCCTCTAGACCAAGCTTCCCACGGCGCTCCTGATAGCGCACCAAGAGAAAATAGCCGCCACCCAAGATGGCGCTGAAGGCGAACCACTGAAACGCATAGCTGAGATGCATGCCCGGATCTCGGATCAAACCCGCCGGTTCTTCTCGAAATGGCAGGGCGCTGTAGGGACGGTCATCCTCCGGCAGCATGTAGATGAAGACCGGCAGGAGTTCGTAGGGCATCTGTGGCTGGATTGCGTCGATATAGATGCGGAACCACTCGACCTGGGCCTGGGCGGGCGTCTCCGGTATCGCGCCAGACGGCAACAATTGCGATTCCTGAAGCAGGCCAACCACGGCCGCGCCGCTTGGCTCCTCGAAACCGATTCCAGAACTCCGGCGCGGCCTGGTCTTCTGGAACCCAGCCACGCGCGACCAACACCGCGCGACCATCCGCCAACTCAAGCGGTGTCACCAAGAAAACGCCAGGTGCATCATTGCGAACTTGATTCTTGAGCACAATCTGATGTGCGTAATCAAAGCGACCATCGGCCTGCACACGTCGATATTCCAGGCCAGAGAGGTCGCTCGGCAGCGGGTTGGCCACGATGTCGAAGGGCGTCTCGCGCCAGCGGGTCACCACTTTGGCGTTGAACTCGTTGCGCTGTGCGTACCGATCCAATTGCCAAATGCCCAGGCGCACCAAGAATGCCATGCCCAAGATTACCAGCAGAGTCACCCACCACCAGCGACGACTAAATAGCTTCTTGAATGTTGCCATCACTATCCTTCAAGACCCGGTTTGGGCGGCGCGTCCGCTGGGTAGACATTGGGGCTTTCCGTCTCCGAGACCAAAAGCCAACGCCAGCCAACAGGGCGACCAAAACCAGTAGAACAAGCCCGGCTGCGGGCCAGGAAATCGATCGGCTGGCCAGCACATCTGCGCCAAACTGGGCGCTGCCGCTCCCCTCTGGCCCTTCGAGAGTGACCGTCATCTCCCAGCGCCCAGCCGCTGGCAATTCGACATCCGCTTCGAAGGAGACATTATTCAACAGATCCTGCGGTTCTGCAATCACGGTGATTGCTTCCGTCGGGTTGTCGATTGGTGCAAAGTGGACCTTGACAGCGACGTCGCTCACGGCAGTTGCCAGTTGCCGGTTGGCCATCGCATTGTCATTGCTGCCCGCAGTCGTTTCCGCTGGCAAGGTTACAATCATCGAAACGTGAACCTCGCCTGCCCGCCACGGCTCTGGCTGGGTCCAGAGGAAGAGTCGATAGCCGCCTACCGGAACATCGGTCAATTGCGGTGTGCCGCCGCCGTGGGCCTCCACATGGCTGGGCAGCGTCGTCAACAACACCGCCACGAGGAAGAAAAGCACGGCTCGAAGAGGCAGCGAAGAAGGGTTGCCTCTGGATTTCCGCGCCCCGCTGTGCGCCGTCACGCTACAGAACATCGGAGGCCGAACCGTTGGATATGTTCAGTTCCTGCCACCTCTTGCGCACCACACGATGCTCCAGGCCGGGCGCCACCATCGCTTCTTCGCTGTCCCAATTTGGACGATGGGGCGAATTGCCATCTTCTGCTTTCTTCATCAGGTTGGAGAGCAACACCAGGGTCGCGAGTATGAACATCATGCTGCCTGGAATCCACATGATGATGCCGCCCAGCATCTGATCTTGCATCACACTGAATCCCCAAATCCTTGGCACCGATTCGTAGTAGGTATAGATCGGTCGCTCTGCAAACGAGATCGCGACGCCGGCCATCATGTTGAAAGGCACCACGGCAATTGCAAGCGCCATGCGCCCCCAGACTGGAAAAGCGCCATGCACCCTGGGTGCGGCGCCGACCACATGCCACCAGAAGAGCATCGCGGCGGCAAAGAAGGTCAAATGTTCGAGATCGTGCACCCAGCCGATGCGCAACGCCGCGTTGTAGGCAGACGCATCATGCCAGCCCAAATAGACGATGATAAAGAGAAGCCAGGCGATCCCTGGTCGTGTGATTGCACTGAGGCCGCGGCGGAAATGTGCGTTGCGCCCAAACAGGCTGCTGGTGC
>JAAUPU010000242.1 GCA_012032975.1 Caldilineaceae bacterium
CAGTAATGCGCCGCAAAGATCAAGCGGAACACTGCGCGGAGCCGGTTAGTATACCAGCCTATTGGCCGGTTTCAAATTTTGTCAGTTGAGCTTTATCTGGACGTCTACCCCTGCCGGCAATTCCAGCTTCATCAGGGCATCGACCGTCTTTTCAGTCGGCTCCACGATATCCATCAGCCGCTTGCCAAAGCGCTGGAAGCCGTCGATGGCGGGTCGCGTAGACCGATCAGCGGGATGCCACCCAAGCTTTCGATAGTGGCCCCGTGAAAGGCCAGATCGAAATAGTCGGGCACGACCCGGAGGCGCACCGGCAACTCGTGTAGCCGCGCGACCAGGTTAGCAAGCCGAACGTGGGCATGAAGGGGCAACGCGATGATGACCTCATCCACGTGCTGCTCTCCCACAATCGAGACGGCGTCATCGATGCGACCGATTACTGGAATCCCCAACAACATTTGGCCGTTCTTGTCCGGGTCGTCGTCCAGGAAGCCAACCACTTCATAGGCTGCCCAATGTTGACGCCGAAACTGAAACACCAGGTCTTTGCCAACACGGCCGGCGCCGACCACCAGGATGCGCGTCACACCGTTGCTCTGCGGGCGGCGTACTCGATGCCAGAAACGCAGGAAGAGTCGAAAGCCGATCAACAAGCAAAGCGCCAACACGAAAAAGTAGGCAAAGGTGAGGCGGGGAAAACTCCTTTTTTGCCAAATAGAGCAAACCAGCCAGCGAAAGCGTGGCCAGCGTATGGGAGACCAGAACGCGCTGTATTTCTTCGATCCAGAAGATCACACGGCGCGGGGTATACACTGAACCCAAAAAAAAGATGGTCGCCCACATGACCCCTACGATCAGGTGGAGGGTGGGAGTAGGCGCATAGAAAAATCCGTCAGCCCACTGCGGCAAAACGGTCGGCCCCACAGGCACAACATAGCGCAACCGCATGGCAACAGACAGAGCAGATTGAATCAGCACAAGATCTACCAGGAAGAGGAAGACCATATAGTTCGTGCTAAATCGCTTCAACAACCTGACTCACTCCCGTCTATTTCATTGGTCCTCTTGCATTGAAACCAGCGCTATTTTCCACCCAACCCACTGGAAAAGGGCCGGCACCCCTAGGCCATTGCAAGAAAATAATTATCCACGAAGTGACACGAAGATTCACGAAGAATCAGGTCAAATCTTGGTGTGACTTCGTGAACTGCGTGGATGCTTTTTCTGGATTCGCCTTACTCGGTAAGGCTGCGCATTTCTGTTGCCCATTGGGGATGCAAGAGTACGTATCACATACGGGTTCAAACCATACGTGGTTACGGGCTGTCCCCCCCGTTTCTATCTGGCAGTGCCCACGATGGCCGCCGACAGAACGTTGCCCTGCTATTATATTCTCTACGCCCTATCCAGACCAAGCCCACCGCCTGTATGAGTACGATCCAGCATTGCGTACGGCCATCATCTATTGGCCGTACGCGGCTGTTGCCAGCGTTCGACGTTGAAATGATGGATTTCGTGCAGGATACGCGGAACGTCGTAGGTCAAATGCCAATTGGGGAAATGCGCCATCAGCTTGCTGTTGTCGCTAATCCACCAAAATGTGGTCTCCCACGCGATTCTCATCCGAATAACACCACTGGAGCTTGCGCTCCGCGATCTCCTCGCAGAGGTCAATGGCCTCCAATATCGAGCAGTTGCTATGCCGTCCGCCGCCGATGTTATAGACTTCCCCGACCCCGCGGCGCCCGATAGAACTCGCCAAAAGCTCGGACCAGATCCGAGCTATGGATGTTGTCGCGCACCTGTTTGCCTTTGTACCCAAACACGGTGTAAGGCGTGCCTGTGACCGTACATTTCATCAGATAGGCCAGGAACCCGTGGAGCTGAGCGCCGGAGTGATTTGGACCCGTCAAACAGCCTGCTCGGAAACAGGCGGTTTTCATGCCAAAGTAGCGACCATATTCCTGAACCAGCATATCGGCAGCGACCTTTGAGGCGCCGAAAAGACTGTGGAGCGTCTGATCGATCGACATGTCTTCTCGAATTCCAGCAGCGTAGGTGTGGGTTTGCTCGACCTCCCAGCGCTGTTCGGACTCAAACAGCGGCAGTTGGTTGGGCCTGTCGCCGTAGACTTTGTTCGTTGACGTAAAGATGAAGGGCGCGCCCGCGGCAAACCGTCTGGTTGCTTCCAGGAGGTTCAGCGTGCCATTGGCGTTGACGGTGAAGTCGGTCTGCGGATCGGTGGCCGCCCAGTCGTGCGAAGGTTGCGCGGCCGTGTGGATCACCAGGCCGACGTCGGCGCTATGCTCGCGAAAGAGGGTGTCGATGGCTTCTCTGTCACGAATGTCGATCTCGTGATGATGATAGCGATCTCCCAGCTCCTCGCTCAGACGCTCGCGGCTCCATTTTGTGGATGCGTCTTCGCCAAAGAAATATCCTCGGAGGTCGTTGTCTATGCCCACCACCGTCATGCCCTGCTTTGCGAAAAACCGAGTGGCCTCGGAGCCGATCAGCCCGGCCGATCCAGTCACAATGGCGGTTGTCATCGTGTATACCTCTCGCGTGAAAGTCGTTCTCTCTGGCTTGTCCATGCGCTGGACAGGTGCGCGGACCCCACACCGCACCATCGACTGCCACATGGATACAACTGCATGGCCGACATGGGACAATGAGTACGCGGCCCATCGTGTGCCGCTCAATTCTGCCTTGAACCCATCTTGTGTCGCAAGAACGGGCTATGCTACGATGGCGCCATGACCTTACGCCACTGGTGGGACACAACCTTCGCGGGCGAATTGCTGCTGCTGGCGATGGCCGCACCGCTGCTCTACTTCCCAGCCCGATTCCCCAGTTGGACCGTGTATGTCGCTATCGGTCTGCTGTCGGCTGGATGGATTTGGCGACGGCGTCGGCTGGGCATCTGGTTCCAACGCACACCGGCCGACTGGCCGGTTTTCTTTCTCCTTTTGGTGATGCTTCCCGTCTCGCTGTGGGCCGCGCCCGAACCTCTACGCAATCAATATTCAATTCCCAAAGCCTATATCCTGATCTGGAATTTCTTCTTGTTTTGGACCATTGTGACCCATGCCAGCCGCTCTTGGGCACTGGATTGGGTGGCCATCGCCGGCTTCATCGCGGCGGGGACTCTTATCGCGCTTGTTGCGCCGCTGGGCATCGACTGGCTCTACAAGTACCCTGGTATCGACGCTGTTCTGAGTCGCGTTCCCTCGCCATTGGTCGGCGTCTTTCGTGGTGCGGACAGCGGTTTTCACCCCAACCAGGTGGCTGGCACATTGTTGTATGTGCTTCCGCTGCTGCTGGCTCTCACCGCTGCCAGCATCTACCGACTGCACCGCGCCCGGGTTCGACACAAACGTGACTGGGCGTTGGCCTTGCTGTTGGTAGCCTGTTCTGTGGTAATGGGTGGCGTGTTTCTGCTGACCCAGTCGCGCTCCGGGCTGGCCGGGATAACTGCCGGGGTCATGGTGATGATATTGGTCAACTGGCGCTGGGGAAGGTGGGCGCTGCTGGCAGGGAGCGCTGCGCTGCTGGCGACCATGTTCATCATGCCATCGACGATGTTGCAATTGATCGCCGATGCGCACCGGTGGAAGCCTCGGGCGGCGGTGGAACGCTAGGTTTTCGCCAGGAGGTATGGACGCAGGCAGTTGCTGCCATCCACGATTTTTCCTTCACGGGACTGGGGCTAGGTGCGTTCCGTGAGATCGTGCGGCTGCTCTATCCGCTTGGCATCCCGCCAACCTACGATATCGCCCACGCCCACAATTTTCTATTGCAGAGCGCGCTTGACTTTGGCTTGCCTGGTGCGATTGCCCTCTTTGCCATCCTGTGGGTCGCCATCGTCGCCGTCGTCCAACTGTGGCAAGGTAGCAATGGACACAGAGGCCAGCAGAGCAAGAACGTGCATCTTCTGTCGATTGGCTTTGCCGGCAGCCTGGCAGCTCAAGGGGTATTCGGCCAGCTTGACGCGATCAGCATGGGCGCCAAGACCAACTTCTTGTTTTGGACCTTGGTCGCATTGATCTTTGGCCTGCTGATCAGGACAACGGATAGCGACGCAGGCCGCTGAGTTGCAGCAAGACATGTCCGATGAAAAGTGGGTTATAGATCAGATAGCGACGCCAGAGTCGTCGAGGCTCCGTGCCGAATCGAAAAAGCCACTCCAGACCGTTGCGCTGCATCCAATGAGGCGCCTGCGGCTTCAGCCCCGCGTGGAAGTCAAACGCAGCGCCCACGCCAATCAACGCCGGGGTTTCCAACAAACCCACGTTTTCTGCCATCCATCTTTCCTGTTTTGGTGCGCCCAAGCCAACCCACACGATGTCTGGCCGCGCCTGATTGATGCGCTCTGTGACTGATTGAATTTCCTGTGTGGTCCATGCCCCAAAGGGCGGCGAGTATGATCCTGCAACTTGCAGCTTAGGAAATCGATGAAGGAGCTTTTGTACCAATAGGTCGGGCACCCCAGTTTGACCCCCGAAAAAGTAGTGTCGATAGCCCCTAGGTACGGACCGTTCGCACATTGCCAGCATCAAATCTGGGCCATATACCCGTTCCACATGCCGATGGCCGGCCAGACGGTTCAACCAGACAAGTGGAACGCCGTCGGGCGTGACCAGGCCTGCCTGGTTGAAGACTTGGCGCAACGCCTTGTCATGCTGGCACTCCATGATGGAATGGACATTGGTGACGCAAACATAATGCCGTTCGCGCCGCTCTATCCACCCCTCGATAGCCTGGACGGCCTGCTGCATGTTGATGGCGCTAACGTCCACGCCGAGGATGTTGGTCATTTCAGTTTATGGCGCCATGCGCGGTCTATCGTTTGGCCTGCGCATCATCTGCGGACGGCCACGAGCGACTTTTTGAGGCCGGCGAAACGCTCTCGCCAAATCTCCGCGTCGGGAAAAAGGGCAACAAGATCGTTCTCATCAAGCAGGCAGATTTCTTCCAGGAATTCATCACATTGCTGCTGCGATGGACGGGTCAAGATACCCCACACAGTGAAATTCCGCAGCAGCCTGCGACGCAAGCTTCTGGGCACGAAGTGGATGAACGGTGTGAGGAGGTGCGGTTCAACAAAAAACCACTTGTTCGGCGTCTGGACATAATACCGTCTGCCAAACGCGGCGAACCTCTTCGGCAAACCTCTGCTGATGGTGCCGCGAATGTAAATGTTCAATGACTGAATTGCTGTAGACGATGTCGAACGACTTGTCGACGAACGGAAGAGATCGTCCATCCCCAACGACCCAACGTCGACTGGATGTGCTGGAGCTGAAACGTTCAGCAACGTGAGATCTGGGGAAATTTCAACGAGTGTCCAGTTAAATGCGCTGCCGCCGACGTCAAGAATTGTTGTCTGTTTGTCTATCCCAAACTGGCTTACAAAGCGCTGCATGCGCTTTCTTCGGAATAGTCGGCCCGCAGCGCGGTAGATCGAGTGGATGTTCATACATACTCATTTCGTCGGCTGAAGTCTTTGCTCTCGATGGCACGCTCGTAGATTGCAATAAGGGCGCTGTAGTTGACTTCTGCCGAGTAGAGATGTTCATACTCAGCGCGCGCAGTCCGGCCCATCGCTTGCAGTTCGACTGGATGCGCCCATTGCCCATTCGGCCGCTGCAGCCAGAGATTGGGCATCGTCAGGTGTGAAGAGCAAACCCGTATGCCCGTCTCGGATGATCTCCGCCATGCTGCC
>JAAUPU010000243.1 GCA_012032975.1 Caldilineaceae bacterium
CAGCCATGTCGGTCGCCGCGCGCCAACCGGGGAGGGAAGGAGCAGATTGGCGCTCGCCGTCTCCGAGTCGCGCTTCGTCGGCGACCAGAATAGCCGAGGCCAGCGGCCGCGACGCGGTCCTGGAACCAGCCAATCGCCTCGCAAAGTTGTTCTGGGCCGAGGGCGCGAAGGGGATGGCCCGGGGGCAGATCGGCCAACCGGTCGAGAGGGTTGACCACCGGCTCCACTTCGCCCGGCAGGTAGCCGAGCAGGTCAACCGTGCCTGCACCCCAGTGCAGCGCGCCCATTCCCTTGGCGATCACGCGCACGGAGAGACCGGCCTCGGCCGCGGTCAACGCCGCGCACAGGCCGCTCAGCCCCGCGCCGATCACCAGCAAGTCAACCATCGCTCTCCTCGCTCTGGTTTGTTTCGGTGGATGCGCCGGGAGCTGGCTCGACGGTTGTGTCCACGTTGTAGAAGTGGGTCATCGGGCTGGTCAGCGCGCTGTCGGGCAGGTGCTCGACGTTCATCAAATTGAGATAAATAAACTCGTCCAGCCGCTCCTGTTTTAGCTGCTGGCCCCAAAGGATGGGCGCAAGCCCTTTCCAACGCTCCTGCAAAAAGTCACGCAGCAGCAAGTTGGGGTTTTGTCCACCCGCGGCGGACGCATCTTGCGAGGTGGAGGGTCGAGCCTGGGCTTGGCTGGGCGATTGGAGAAAGGCAACCTCCCACGCAGGCGGGCTGTGGCGCGCCTGATCGGGGTCGCTGCCAGACTGCCGACTTTCCCGACGGCCGATTTCGTGGAGTATGCCTGCGGCACGATAGGTGCAAAAACCGCCTTGACAAGGCCCCATGCCCAGCCGCACATCGCGGCGTAGATCGTCGAGTGTCAGCGTTGGGTTGCTGACCACTGCCTGTTCGAGCATGGCGCGCGTCACCAGTTCGCATTCGCAGATCAGCTCGCCCTGAAGCCGATCCTCTTCGACTTCGTGAAGCCGATGGCCAAGCCAATAGCGGCCCTGCTCAATTCCCGGCACCGGCGTGGTGGCCGTCGTGCAGATCCGTTGCGCGCCTAGCTGGTCACACGCGGTGTCCATCGTCACCTCTGCCATCAGCCGAAAGGTGGTCCACTTGCCGCCGGTGATGGTCAGCAGCCCGCCGAGACCGTCGCGCTTGCGGTGGTCGAGCAGGGTGAGCGCACGGGTGGCATCTCGGGTTCGCCGGCGAACCCTTCCTGATAGAGCGGTCGCACGCCTGCCCAGGCGCGCAAGACGCGGCCCTGGCGAATGCCGGGCACCAGCTTTTCGCCCTCGTCGAGCATCAACTGGATTTCCCACGCTTCGATGGGCAGGCGCTCCGGGGTCGGCGACGTGCACATCGGTGGTGCCGATGACGGCCACCGTGTGGATCGGCACGATGATGTCGCCGTCGGCGGGCAGTTTGCAGCGGTTGATCACCGTGTTGACGACCCGGTGGTTCAGGGCGATCATCACCCCCCTTGCCGGGCAGCACCTGGACGTCGATGCCGGCCAGCTTGGCGATCCGTCCGCTCCACGCGCCGGCCGCGTTGATCACCAGGTCGGCGTGGATGAGGAACTCTTCATCGCTGGCCAGGTCGCGCACCCGTGCGCCGACGACGCGGCGATCGCCATCGCTGCCCGCGGTCAAGAGCGCGATCACTTCGTGGTAGACAAGGACTTGGGCGCCCGCCTGGGTCGCAGCGTGGGCTGTGGCGTGGGTGGCCAGGAAGCTGTCCGCGGCCGCGTCGGGCACCTCGAAGACCCGGCTGATGCGCGGGTTGAGCAGCGGCTCGCGCTGCAATGCGACCGGCGACGGGGGATCTCTTGGCACGGGATGCCGAGTTTGTCACAGGCCGCGGCGAAGCGGTCCGGGTAGTCGCCTTCGTCTTCGGGGGTGACGACGAAGAAACCGCCGGTCTCTTCGATGCAGTGGGTGTGGGTGCGGCGCAGGATCGCGTTTTCGGCGATACACTCGGCCGCGCTGGCCGGGTCTTTGACTGCGTAGCGTCCGCCGCTGTGGACCAAGCCGTGATAGCGCCCGGTCGTGCCGTGGGTCAGATCCCGCTGCTCGACAAGCACGACCCGGAAGCCGCGCAGTGCAGCATCCCAGGCAACGCCTGTGCCGGTGGAGCCGCCGCCAATGACGAGTATTTCAGTATTGATCTGTTTCATCGGAAAATCTCTGCGGATGCAACTCTATCTTGCCAGAAGGCGCCGGACAGATTCGGCGTCTGGACAGGCGAGCGCCTGCTCGGCAAGTTGTCGCGCCTGGATCATATCACAGCCGCGCACGGCTTGTTTAATCAATGGTGTGGCGGGCAGGGGGACGCTCAACTCGGTGACGCCAAGGCCGAGCAGCAGCGGCGTGGCGGCCGGTTCGCCGGCCACTTCGCCGCAGAGCGACACGGGTAACTCTGACTCTGCCGCAGCGGTGCAGGTCATTTTGATCATCTGCAAAACCGCGGGGTGGAGTGGGTCCGCCATGCTGGCAACCCGGCTGTTGGTGCGGTCGCTGGCCAGCACATATTGGGCCAGGTCGTTGGTGCCGATGCTGAAGAAGTCGATGCTCTTGGCCAGGTGGCGGGCCAACAATGCGGCCGCGGGCACCTCCACCAGCACGCCGATTTTCACCGATGCGCGGTCATCCGGTTCGAGCGCCAAGAGTTCGTCGAGCAGCCGCCGGGCCGCGTCCAGCTCTGTCGCGGTGCTGATCATGGGCAGCATGAAGCGAAAGTTGGCCCGGTCGCCCAGTTCGCGCGCGACGGCGAGGATGGCCTGGAATTGGGTTTGCAGCAACTCTGGGTAGGCGAGCAGCAGACGGATCCCGCGCAGTCCCAGAAATGGGTTCTCTTCGCTGAGATGTTGCACGTAATCGACGGGTTTGTCTCCGCCCGCGTCGAGCGCACGGATCGTCAACAGCCGGTCGGCCAAATGGGTCGCAAGAGTCCGGTAGACTTCTTGCTGCTCCTGGCAGGTCGGCGGCGTGGAGCGATGTTGGAAGAGATATTCGGTGCGCAACAGGCCCACGCCATCTGCGCCGAACGACACGGACTGGTGGACGTCTGCTGGGCTATTGGCGTTGACATAGACGGGCACGCAGACGCCGTCGCCCGTGAATGCTGGCCTGTGGGCCTGCTCTTCGGCGGCCTGCCAAATTTCCACCTGGCGATGACGCACCTCTCTGAATCGTTGCAGGTCTGCCTCTGTGGGTGCGACCCACAGGACGCCGTTGTCGCCGTCTGCAATGGCCATTTCGCCCAACGGCAGATCGAGGATCGACTCGCCAAAGCTGCACGCCAGGGGAATGCCCAAACTGCGAGCCAAAATGGCCGAGTGAGCGGTCGGCGTGCTGTTGGCGAGGATGATCGCCGTGACATGATCGGCGGACAACTCGGCGACTTCTGACGGGGTGAGATCATGGGCGACGAGGATGGTCTGCTCTGGCAGATCGTGGAGCAGGCTGTGCACGGTCGAACTGTCCAGCCGCCGCAGGAGCCGTCGGCCAATATCCAGAATGTCCTGAGATCGGCTGGCGAAGTAAGCGTCGTCCAGCTCGCGGAAGCGAATGGAGAGCTCTTCGATCACCTGATGGGTGGCGTGGGCCGCGCTCTGACCTGCCTCGATCCTGGCGCGGATTGCGTTGACCAGCGTGGTGTCCTGGAGGATGACGCGGTGGGCGGAAAAAATCTCTGCGACCAGTGGGTTGCCATGTTCGTCCAGGTTGGCCAGTTCGGCGTCAACCTCGGCCTGGGCATGGAGGAAACGCGCCCACTCGACAGGCAGGTCCGCTGGCGCGGTGTCCGAAGGCGAGTCCGGGATGGTGTGGCCATAGATGAAGAGGCGACCAATGCCGATGCCTGGCGCAGCGGGCAGGCCAAGAAAGGTGTCGGCCATTGGCTAGGCCGATAGGGTGGGGGATTGAGGTTCAAAGATGGACTGCATCGCAAAGATCGCCTCTTGCGCATCGGGCGAGCGCAGAGACGCGCAGCGTGTGGCCCTGGCGAGCCTGCAATTGCATCAGTTGGAGGATGCTCTTGGCGTCCACAGCCGGGGAAAGGCGCGTCAAATTCTGTGCTGTGATCGTGGCCTCGAAGCGATTGGCCACGTGGACCACATCTTTGCTCTGGCGCAGATGCAGGCCAAGTGGATGGGTGATGGTGATCGTTGCGTGGATGGGTTCCATCATGGACTGCTGCTCAAACGTTTCCTAACGCGCCACCTTGACGAGGGTGGCAGCTTCTTCTGCGGCCTGGTTCACTTCGGACAGGCTTTTGCCAAAACCGGCTTCGATCGCGGCGATCACCGCGCCTTCCACCAGGGGTGCATTGCTGATCAGACAGAGACGTTGCATTTCAGGCGGCAGCATCTCGATGGCCACTTCGGCGCTCATCACCGCGCTGCCCAGATCCACCAGGAGAAGCACGCCGTCGGGCTGCCAGTTGCGTTCAATCGCGTCCGCGATGGCCATGGGATCGGTGCCCAGCAGGGCGTCGCTCGCTTCGCTTTCGGACTCTGTGTCGTTCATTCCGCCCACCGCGACGATCTGCAAGGCTGGGTCGGCCATCTGGTCGGCCAACTGCTTGACGCCCAACGCCAGTTGACGGCTATGAGAGACGAGAACCAATGCGATCATGGCGGTCACATCCGGGCTGGCTCGTGGCGGACAGGCGCCTTGCTCATGCGACCTCCACCCAGTCGAGGGTGCGCTCGACTGCCTTTTTCCAGCCGGCATAGCCCGGTTTCCTGGCTTCGTCGTCGATCCGCGGCTGCCAGGTGTGGTCGATCTGCCAGTTGGTGCGCAGGCTATCAAGGTCGGACCAATAGCCAACTGCAAGGCCGGCCGCATAGGCCGCGCCCAGGCTGGTTGTCTCGGCCACGCGCGGGCGAATCACCTCGACGCCCAGAATGTCCGCCTGGAGTTGCATCAGGAAGTTGTTGACGGTTGCGCCGCCATCCACCTTCAGGCTCTGTAAGGGCACGCCGCTGTCTGCGTTCATTGCCTCCAGCACCTCGCGTGTCTGGTAACAGATCGACTCCAGCGCGGCGCGCACGATATGCGCCCGGTTGATGTAACGGGTCAGCCCAACCAGCACACCGCGGGCATCGCTGCGCCAATGGGGTGCAAAGAGACCGCTGAACGCGGGCACCAGATAGCAGCCGCCGCTGTCCTCCACGCTCTGGGCGATGGCCTCGGTCTCGGCGGCGTCCTGGATCAGTTGCAGGTTGTCGCGCAGCCATTGCACGGTCGCGCCGGCCATGGCAATGGAGCCTTCCAGCGCATACGCGGCAGGCTCGGCGCCGAATTGATAGCAGACGGTGGTGAGCAGGCCGTTGCGGCTGTGAACGATCTCCTGGCCGGTGTTCAGGATCATGAAGCAGCCGGTGCCGTAGGTGTTCTTGGCCTCGCCTGGGTCAAAACAACATTGGCCTACGGTGGCCGCCTGCTGGTCGCCCAGGTTGCCGCAGATGGGGATCTCGGCGCCGAATGGACCGTCGGCCAACGTCGGTGCATAGATGCTCGGGTCGCTGCTGGGCCGGATCTCGGGGAGCAGCGATCTTGGCACATCCATGATCGCGAGCAACTCATCGTCCCAGCTCAGGCTCTCCAGCGCCATCAGCATGGTCCGGCTGGCGTTGGTTGGGTCGGTCACATGCCGTCCACCCGTCAATTTCCAGATCAGCCAGGTGTCCACAGTGCCAAAGAGCAGCTCGCCTGCCA
>JAAUPU010000244.1 GCA_012032975.1 Caldilineaceae bacterium
ATGTTGGCCATGCGCGCCTGCACGGTGGAAAACGAGTGGACCATTCTTCGCCCCAGCCGCATCTGCACCCCGACGCTGATGATCAGCATGACCATCACCAGCAGGGCAAGCGGCGGGCTGGTCAGGGCGATCAGCGCACAGCCGATCAGCAGCAAGAAGAGAGCGTGCAGCGACATCTGGAAGCCCGCGCTGTAAAAACGCCAGATGTAGATGAAGTCGCTGGTGGCGCGCGACAACAGGTCGCCCGTGCCGTATTGCTCGCGCGTCTCCTTGTCGAAGAGCAATAGGCGGTGAAACATATCCGCGCTCATTCGATAGGTGACCCCGGCGGCCAAATGGCCGGTGAGCATACGCAAGAGGTAGCGAAAAAGGGCCAGGATGCCGGCCAGCAGAATAATCGTCAACCCATAGACCGCCAGCCTGGACGACGTAATGTCTTCCGTGAGACCGTCAATGGTGTTGCCAAGCACCACCGGACTATAGGCCTGCGCGGCCGCGCCGACGAGCGCATAGAGGGTGCCGAGCCACAATTCCCGGCGGTACGGTCGCATGTAGGGCAGGAGAAAACGTAAACCTTGCTTTTCCATCAAACAATCCCTTCAGCTTACAAGTTGGCGGCGACGGAAGGGTAGAGCTTCCCATCCTCAGCGCCGAAGCTGCGATCAAATTTCCGGTCAGAGTTCACGCGATCTTCCGTCCCTCCTGAAAAGGCGGAATCCCTGTAAGAGCGAGTGCTTACAGGGATTCTTTCTCCCGCTTGGCCGGCAGGCGCCGGCTGGACAGCTACGATTCTTGGCAAAACAGACATGTGATCACCTCCTTCTTACCTCTTTATTCTCACCATTTTGAGAGTTTGGTCAACTTATTGTTTTGTCTGCACTGTGACCCGAATAGCTGCAAGCAGGCCGTGAACTGGCCGCGAATTGGCCGCGATCTCCAGCGTTGCGACGTCCTGCAGATCTTGGAGTATGATAGTGGACACGGATTTCGGAAATGTTTTGGAACGGGTTTCAAGGAGGAAACAATGGTTGGGACGAAGTCTGAACTTGTCCAGGTCGCGATGCTCTCCGAACTGCACGACAGCGGACATCTGACGGTGCAGGCCAATGGCAACACGTTGGCCCTCTTTTTGCACGATGAACAAGTCTTCGCGGTGGACAACCGTTGCCCGCACATGGGTTTCCCGCTCGACCGGGGCACGGTGCGCGATGGCATCCTCACCTGCTACTGGCACTACGCCCGCTTTGACCTCTGCACCGGCGGCACATTTGACCAGTTTGCCGACGACGTGCGCAGCTTTCCGGTCGAGGTGCGCAACGACGAAATCTGGGTCGATGTCGCGCCGCGTGCGGATCCGCACGCCCACCAACGCACTCGGCTACAGGTGGGGTTGGAGCGCGATATTTCCCTGGTGATCGCCAAGGCCGTCCTCACGCTCATGGAGGGCGACCCGGTCGAACCTTTCCGCACGGGGCTGGAGTTTGGTTCGCTCTACCGCTCGCAGGGCTGGGGCCAGGGCTTGACCATGCACGTCTGTTTGATGAATCTGTTGTCCTACCTGGACGTGGCCGACCGCCCGCGAGCTATGTTCCACGGTCTTTCCGCGGTGGCACGCGACAGTGCGGGCCATCCACCGCGTTTCCGTGTGCCGCCGCTGCCCGGCGATGAACAGGATCTTGCCACTCTCAAGCGCTGGTTCCGTCAGTTCATCGAAGTGCGCGATATGGAGGGCGCCGAACGATGCGTGGTCTCGGCGATTCGCAGCGGTGCCGACCACAGGCAGATGGCCGACATGCTCTTCGCTGCGGCCACCGATCATCGCTATATCAATGTGGGCCATCCCGTCGATTTCACCAACAAGGCGTTTGAAGCGCTGGACATTGCCGGCTGGGAAGAGGCCGAGGTGGTGCTGACTGGCCTGGTGCGCGGCTATGCCGTTGCCAACCGCATGGAAGAGTCCAACGCCTGGCGTTATCCCGTTGACCTGATCGATATCCTGGACGACGCCTTCGCCAAATTGCCGACGCTGCTGGAACAGACCGAAGCGGATTCGGGCTGGTCTGGCCGGGATGCGTTGGTGGAATTGTTGCTGGCCAGCGAGCCGCAGTCCACGGTCGATGGGCTGCTCGACGCGTTGGCCGCGGGCTGTCCGCCCGACCAGCTTGCGCAGACGGTGGCCTATGCCGCGGCGTTGCGCATCGCGCACTTCCATACCAGCAACGAGTTTGGCGATTGGGACACCGCGCTGCACACCTTCACTTTCTCCAATGCCATCCATCAGGGGCTGCGGCGCGCGCGTCCGCGGAACTGCTACGCGGCGTCTTCGATGCAGCCATGAGCATCTATCTCGACCGTTTTCTGAACATCCCCGCGGCGCGTATTCCAGAGGCCAACGGCGTCGAAGAGCGCGCGGCGAAACTCTTGGCCAGCCTGCCCACGTTGCTCGACCGCCAACAGCAGGTCAACCAATCCGCGCAACAGGTGGTAGATTTCCTTGCCACGGGTGGGGAAAAGAGCGACCTGTTGGCCATGCTGGGCAAGCTGTTGCTGCGCGAAGATCGGGACTTCCACACCATCCAGTGTGTGGAAGCCGCGCTGCGCGGTCGGATCGCGGTCCAGCAGCGCGTGTGCGCAGCGCCACGTGCTGATCGCCGCGATCCGCTACCTGGCCGCGCATTCGCCGACGGTGCGATCCCAGGGCCAGACCTATCAGATTGCCAGCCGTTTACATCGCGGCGAAGAGCTGTTTGAAGGATAGGGAACAGATTTTGCCTTGAGAATTCGGATTGACATTCCAAATTTTCAAGGCAAAATTAGAGACAACGAAACGGGGATTCAATCACGAGCTATCAGGTTGTTCAGCCCGCCAACTCTGCCCAACTCTCCATGGACCGCTCCAGCGTCTGCTGCGTCTTGGCATAGGCATTGCTGAGCCGCTGAATCTGGTCGAAATCCTGAGCCTGGCTTGCTGCGGCCAAATCGTGTTCCAGTTGGGCCATATCCCGTTCGAGTCGGTGGATCTTTTCCTCCATCTCGGCCAGGGCGCGGGTGCGGCGGCGTTCCTCTTTTTGGAGCTCACGGTCGGCGCGCAGGTCGCTTGAGCCATTGGTGCGGCGCGCCTGCGCTTCCTCCTTGACCGCGACCCGTTCTTTCTCCCGTGCTGCCACCAGTTCGGAATAGGCGCCGGGGAAGATGTGCATGTGGTTGCCGCGCAATTCCCAGATCTGGGTCGCCAGCCGGTCGATCAGATAACGGTCGTGGGAGACCAGCAAGATGGTGCCGCTAAATTTTTCCAGCACCTCCTGCAAGATTTCCTGGGCCTGAATATCCAGGTGGTTGGTCGGCTCGTCCAGCAGCAAGAAATTAGCCCCCCTCCAGCGCCAGCAATGCCAGCGCCAGCCTGCCCCGCTCACCGCCGCTCAACATGTGGATCGGCTTGAACACATCATCGCCGCGGAAAAGGTATTGGGCCAGATAGTTGCGCGCCGGCCCCAACAGCATCTGCTTGTGGCTGAGCAATTCGTCGAGCACGCTGTTTTCGGGGTTGAGCCGTTCATGGGCTTGGGCAAAATAGCCGACCTTCAGGCTGGCGCCCAGCCGCATCCTACCGGCCAGCGGCTCCATCTGCCCCATCAACGTGCGCAAGAAAGTTGTCTTGCCCGCGCCGTTGGGACCGATCAGCGCCGCGCATTCCTGACGCCGCAACTCGATGGGGTCGGTGGTGAAGAGCGTTGCACTCGGATAACCGATGGTCAAGCCCTCGCTGCGCAGGACCAATTCGCCGCTGCGCACCGCGGTGTGCAGCCGTAGCGACAATTCCGGCGGGCGTACCAGCGGACTGTGCAGCGCCTTGATGTGCTGCTCGGTGTCCATCACGCTCCACTTGCTCGACGAGATGTCCACTTCGGCCATCACCCGTGACCAGCTCTTGGACTGAAGCGCGCCAAGCCCGCCCGACTCCACCACCTTCACCTCGCGGATCAAACGAGTCAAGCGCCCTTTGGCCATGGTCGTCGTGCTGTCACGCGCGATGTTGCGTTTGACGTAATCCAGCTCCTTGAGGAACTTTTCGCGGATCGCGTTAAATTCCAGCTCGCGGCGCTCCCAGCGTTCCTGGCGCTGCTGGACATAGGCGCTGTAGTTGCCCCGATATTGCTCGACTCCGATACGGCTCATCTCCCAGATCCGATTGACCACCGCATCCAGGAAGTAACGGTCATGGCTGACGACCAGCAGCGCGCCCTCCCAGGTGCGCAGCGTGTTCTCCAGCCATTCGATGGCCTGGACATCCAGATGGTTGGTCGGCTCATCCAGGATCAGCAAGTCGGGTCGCTCCAGCAGCAGCCGGGCCAGCAACGCGCGCGTCTTCTGTCCGCCGCTCAAGTGGCTGAGGGGCATGTCGCGGTCCTCACCGCCAAAGCCCAGCCCCTGCAACACCTGGCTGATGCGCACTTCGTAATCGTAGCCGCCGGCTTGTTCAAAGGCTGCCTGTTCGTGGCTATATTGATCCAGCAATTCTTGGGACTTTGGATCATCGGCCATCTGCTCTTCGAGCCTGCGCAACAGCATTTCCTGCGTCTTGATATCGCCAAAGACGGTGAGCATTTCTGCATAGACCGTGTTGTCGCGACCGACGAACGCCTCCATCGCCTCCTGACGCAGGTAGCCGATCCGCGTTTCGTTGGCCAGGTTGATGCTGCCCGTGGATGGCAGATCCATGCCGGCCAGGATGCGCAAGAGCGAGGTCTTGCCGATCCCATTGGGGCCGACCAGACCGACCTTCCCGTCGTTGGGAATCGTCGCGGAGATGCCGACAAAGACATCGAAATCCCCGTAGGATTGGCTTAAATCCGTAATCGATAAGAGCGACATAGTGGTCAGATCGTTGCTTGAGATTGCTTCGAAATTCGTTGGCCGCGGACCCTCCGCGGTCACCAGGGCAAATCCTACCACAGTTGGCAAGATTGAGACCAGACGCGAGCGCGGCAAGTCCAATCACTTTACCGTCGTTGGATGGGAATGCTGGCTGGTGTATACTTTACGCTGCGTCGGTGAAGTACAAAGCAATTCGTGCTAATTCGTGAAATTCGTGGCAGAGAGGGCTTTTTGCAGCAGATCCATGAACAAGTCTCCGATTTCATCGAACGGTATCAACCCGCTCTCGACCCGCTCTCGTTTCGGATCGGCACATTGCTCCTCGAGGACCTCATCCCGCGTCGCTCGTCGAAGCCAAGAGCCTCGCGGCACGCGCTGCGAGCACGCGTGGCGCACGCAACGCCACGCCAACGACTGGGACGGCTTCCTCGCGAACTGGAAGCCGCTCGTCGACTGCGTCCGCCAGGAGGCGACCTTGCTCGCCGAGGCCACGGGGCTCTCGAAGTACGACGCGCTCGTCGATCGGTTCGAGCTGACCGATGTCCATCTGCTCGGCGAGATCACCCACGAGGTACGGGGAGCGATCATGCGACGGCTCAAGGATCCGCGAACCGTCGCCGAGCTCGCCGAGTCGATGGACGTGCCGGTGACACGCCTGTACCACCACGTCACCGCCTGCACGACCTCGGTCTGATCCAGGTGGTGGCGACGCGACAGGTGGCGGCCGTCACCGACGCGGCGCTACCAGGTGATGGGGCGCAGCTTCGGCGTCGACTCGGCGATCCTCGCCTCGAGCCGACCCCCGCGAGCTCGCCGTGGCCCTC
>JAAUPU010000245.1 GCA_012032975.1 Caldilineaceae bacterium
CCAGGGCGCCTCCTCATATTGACTGGAGTAGAGGCCGCCAGAGTAGTCGAGATCTAGCAGGAAGACGGCGACAAAAAGGTAGACGACCGCCAGCAAAAAATTGGGCACAGAGATGCCGATGAAGGAGGTCGTGGAGAGTGCATAATCTGCGAATGAGTTCTTGTGTGTGGCCGCATAGATGCCGAATGGAATGGCAAGCCCCCATGAAATGATCAGGGCGGCGATTACGATGAAGTAGGTCATGAAGATGCGTGGGCCGACGATGGCCGAGACCGCCGAGTTGCCATAGAGAATGGTGAAGCCAAAGTCGCCGCGGGGAAAGCCCGAGACCCAACGCACATATTGCATGGGCAGGGATTCACCATAGCCAAATCGCTGGCGTAGATTCTCGATGGTCTCTGGCGGCAGCCGCGAGCCTGAGAGCGCTTCCTGCTCGCGCACCCAGTTTGTAACCATGTCACCCGGCGGAAGTTGAATCGCCATGAAGCTGATGAAGGTGATCATGATAAACGTGACCAACATGGAGATGAATCTGCGTATGATGTAGGCCATGTGTGTGTCCCGACACACATGACAAGGTGACAGGGTGGGTGAACGACGGGGAGACTGATCGCAACGCATGCGATCTGTCCCCCCGCCAACTTCTCACCTTGTCATCCCGTCATGAAACTACGGTCCTTCGCCGGGCAAATATTTCTCATAGAGCGTTTCCGGCTGGAAGGGTGGATTGGAGGCATTTTGCGCATTGCGCGTGATCTGGTCCGGCGCGTTCCCCAAACGTCCGCTCTTGATGAACGGTCGCGCGAAGAAGCCGGTGTTGATAAGCCAGACGTTGTCGGCGAGAAGATGGGATGCTTCGGTCAGCGCCTCGACCCGTTCTTCATAGGGCATCGACGTCACATCCGATGTGAGTTCGGCCATGCGCACGAACTCGGGGCTGACTGGATCCTCTGACCAGTTTTGATGCCAGGGCGGCGTATTCGGTCCTCTGGGCACGATATCGCCTTCATCCACTTCGGGGAAGTCGTTGCTGATGTAGTCCCAGGTGTGAATTTGGAAGTCGCCCACGCTGTACGCCTCGCGGATAGCGGCCTGATCCTTGACATTCATCACCGCCTTGATACCGATGGCGGGCAGGTATTCGGTGGTGAGCAGTTCGACGATGGGCGTGTAGAGGTCATGCTGACCCACATCGATTATAAACTCCAAGGGCGAACCATCCGGCGCCTCGCGGAAGCCGTCGCCATCGGTGTCGGCATAGCCGCCTTCGTCGAGCAGCGCGTTGGCTGCGTCCGGGTCATACCCTGACCAGAGCTGGGCGTCCTCTTCGGTG
This sequence comes from Caldilineaceae bacterium, assembly GCA_012032975.1. The sequence goes on from JAAUPU010000245.1 coordinate 1,334, forward strand.
TAGTAGGGCGTCACCGGGGAGAAGACCGCACCGGCCGGCTCGAGGAGGCCACTGTAGTAGAGGTCGCCGATCTCCTGGCGGTTAAAGGCCATGGAGTATGCGCGGCGGAAGTTGGGGTCGCGCAGAGCAGCGCGAATCACCGGGTCAGGGTGGTCGAAGTTGAAGTATTGGGCCATGCCGGCGAAATCGGCAAAGGTGAGGCTGATGTCACGACCATCCTGGATCGCCTCGCTGAAGAGCTGCAAATGTTGCACACCCACCCACACGGTGTCCATGTCAAAATCGCCTGTGACATTGCCCAGCGCCACCGACTGGCGATCTTCGACGATCTCGACCACGGCTTTGTCGAAGTAGGGCAGTTGATTGCCATCCGGGTCAACCTTCCAGTAGTACGGGTTGCGCGTCAACCGATAGGCATTGCCCTCGTCCCACTCTTCCAACATCCAGGCCTGAGGGTGACCGCGCCTCGTCCGGTCTCCAACTCGGTGTGGGCATTCAGATCTTCATAGGTCGCCTGGTCGTTGTATTTCGGATGGAACTCTGACATGTAATGCTTGGGCCAGGCGATCTCGCTGAGTGTCGCCATGCCTTCGGCGAAGAAGTAGTATGGCTTGGGGTAGGTGAACTTGATCGTGAAGTCATCGATCACTTCCAGCACAGGCGCTTCGCCTTCGACGAACAGAATATTCGGCAGGCTCTCTGTGGCGTTCTCATCCAGCATCACGTCATACCAGTAGAACTCGATATCCTCGGACGTGAAGAGTTCGCCATCCGACCATTTGATGCCCTCGCGCAGATGCACGATCACCTCGGTGCCATCTTCGTTGGCCTCCCAGCTCTCGGCGAGATTGGGCAACGGCGGTCCAACATTGGCCAGCGGCGCTTCCCAGCGGGTCAATGACTCGCGGGTCAGGTTCTCGTGAATGTAGGCGAAAAGACCGGCAGAGCCATGGCGCAATGTACCGCCATAGGAGCCGATTTCACTGAGCGGCTCGACCACAAGTGGATTGACGGGCAACCGCTCTTCCAGGGACGGCAGTTCGCCGCTCGCGACAGCCGCCCAAAGCATGGGCGATTCGTTGGGGTTGCCGTCGCTAGGCATTTCAGCGGAGGCATCACCGTCGTCGTCAGCAGCTTCTGCGGTGGGTGCTTCGGTCGCCGCTGCAGCCGGCCCGACTGGCGGCGCACCTTCTCCGCCACAGGCGGCGATCAGCATGGAGAACATGATCAAAATTGACAGGGACCAATTGAATCTTCGATTCACTTTCTTTTCCTCCTCCAGGTTAAGAACTTCATCTCGAAATTATCACTACTTGACCATTGATCACGATCCAATCACAGTTGACCATTTTGTATCCTTTCAACTCAACGCTGCTTCATCGACACATGTAGGAAACGACCTCCGGCCTCAGCGGTCGAAGAACAAAAAGGATGAATCATCATCAAGAAGCCAGCCAGGAGACGATTGGCCGGCATAGGTCCTATTCTGCCGGCAACCGTTGGTGCCAGCGGGGCGAATTGTAGGCGCTGCCACCGCGCCACAACTGATAGGTGATCTGCATATGGCCCAGATGCAGCGCGGTGTGGTCGATGACATGCAGAATGGCCCAGCGCACCGGCACGATTTTGTCGCGCACCGTTCGTGTTGCGTCCAGACCAGCCAGAGTCAACCCATCAAAAACTCGTTGCGTTTCGTCGCCGGTGGCAGCCAATCTTTGGCGCAACTGCTCGCTGTCGGAAGCGACCGCGCCAAACTCCGCGTCGCGATCCCGGAGGGCCGGCTGTCGGTCGATCACCTCGTGGATCCAGAAGCGTTCAGCGCCGGCCACATGGGTGGCCAACACCGCCAGCGAATTCAGTTCGTGGGCATCGTTGCCTCGACGGGAAGCCAATTGAGCGCCTCGGCTGGCAGATCGACCAGCAGCGCGCCGATCTGGTCGCGCAGATTTTCCAATCGTTGCAGATAATTTTGAAGTTCAGGAAAGAGCTTGGCCGTCATCTTATTTCACCTATTTCACCCTTCCAACCACTCGGGCTGTGGCCGTTGGTGAGCGTGAGCGCCGCACCTGGCTCGCCAGCATTTGTGACCACCAGTCGAAAAAGGTCGCTGCGATAGATTGCCCGCGTATAGCGCAAGGGTTGCCCATTGCCAGAGTAGGCCATGCCCTCCACGTCCAACACGGGGCTGCCTTCGGTGATGCCAAGAATAGAGCGATCTTCGGCGCTGACCAACGAGGCGCGCACGCCATCTTGGGTATGGGTGATACGTGCGCCAGAGATCTGCTCGATGGAGGCCAGCAGTGAATTGGCGCTCAGATCGATATCCAAGATCGGGGCAAAGAGTTCATGATTCAAGAAAGAGGTGTGGATCGCGGCGGGCTTGCCATCGACCGTACGCAAACGGCGCACCAGTACGACTCGACCGCCTTTGGCCAGCCGAAGCCGTTCCGAAACTTCGGAACTGGCCAAAGCCACGCCCTGGTAGAGTACGCTGGTCGTCACCTCGTGGCCAAGGGTGCGCAGGGTGCCACTGAAACTCAACATGGTTGAGAGGCCATAGGTGAGCACGCCGTCAGCCACAAAAGTGCCTTTGCCCTGCTGACGAAAGAGCAGCCCTTTGTTGACCAGCTCGTCCAGCGCACGCCGCGCAGTCATGCGGCTGACGCCATACTGGTTGACCAGGTCGCTCTCCGACGGCACCCGCGCACCCGCGGCCAGTTCGCCAGAACGAATCTGATCGTAGAGATTCTCTTGGATCTGCTGGTACAGGGGTGCTGAAGCGCGCCTGTCTACCATGGCCGACTCAAGTCTGTTGGTCTTGAAAGAGATTGGGAAGTGACTTGAGTATACTTGTATAGACAAGTGATGTCAAGAGGGAATTTCGACGCGGATGTGTAACTACTTGGTGCGCACCTTTACGCCGTTGATCGGTATAACACCTCTGGCTAGTTCTCCTGCAAACCGGGGGATAAATAGCTTCATGTTGGTTTCGTACGCCGCGGGCCAAAGCAATTTCAGCTTTTCCCTGGCTTCCTCATTGATATACAGTTCACCTGACCGCTCAATCAGAACCATCGCAACGTAACCACGATTTTCTGTAACGGCAAAGATGTAGTCATCTGCGTCCGTTGCCATCGATCGCTTGAGTCCGTCGATCTGCTTTTCCAGTTCGTATTCATAAAGGCCTGGTCCATCTCCCCTTGCTGAAGAAGCGCCTTTTTGAGAAGCCGCTCAATTCTTCGCGCTGGCATTAGTCTCCTTTCATCTCAACGAGATCCCACAAGTTACCGTAGAGATCTTTGAAGACCGCCACCGTACCATAGCGTTCCACCTTCGGTTCGCGGACAAAAACCACGCCCTTGCTTTGATAGGCTTCATAATCGCGCCAGAAGTTGTCCGTTTGCAGGAAGAGGAAGACACGACCGCCGGTTTGGTTGCCGATCCGCGAGGACTGCTCATCGCCGACTGCACGTGCGAGCAATAGCTGTGTCGCCGTTGAGCCGGGCGGCGCGACCACGACCCAGCGCTTGGCCTGGGCTGCGATATAGATGTCTTCGATCAGTGTGAAGCCGAGGGTGTCCACATAGTACGAGATTGCCTCGTCATACTCTCGAACGACGAGCGCTACAATGCCAATCGACTGCTGCATGAGTTGTGTGAGCCGCTCAGTCAAATAGAGCGGGCCGTTTCATCGCCCAAATCGTCAGAAAGAGCGGCGCAACCGCTTTGTAATACTCCCAGGAGCCTGGCTCGGCGTCGGGGTCATAGTCTGCCCACTCGCTCAGATGCAGAATGACCAGGCCGTTGGCAACCAGCGCGTTGACCACCGCGCTCAACGCGTGGACAAACTCGCGCGGGCTGGCAATCTGCGTTGTGCTGCCATCGGCGTTGGTCACATCCCAGACATTCCAGTGTGGGTTGCGCTCGATGAGGCTGGCGCCGTCCACGTAGGGATGTTTGAGGATATAGCCTTCGCCGGTCCAGGACTCCTCGTCGATGAGCTGGGTGAAGGGGTTGGCCCATTGGATTCGGTAGAGGCCGTCCGGCTTGAGCACGCGGCTGGCCTCAGCCAGGACCGGTCGCACATCGGGTACGAAGTTGATCGAGTACGCCTGCCAGACCACGTCAAACGTCGCATCCTCGAACGCGGAGAGGTCGCGCATGTCGCCCTGCACCGTCTCGATCTCCAGACCATAGTGAGCGGCAGCCTCGCGGTCGCGTTCTAGTTGCGCGGGGCTGAGGTCGAAGACGGTGACCTGTGCGCCCAGCAGCGCAAAGGCCGGCGATTGCTGGCCTGCGCTGGCCGCGAGGCAGAGCACGCGTTTGCCTGCCACGTCGCCCAAAATGCCCT